>JAIPAH010000075.1 GCA_021740175.1 Bacteroidales bacterium | reverse complement strand
AGGTCGCGGGCAATATCTTTGACTTTCTTCTTGGTCTTGTTTTTTAATTTGTCCCAGTTATTCGAACCAAGGCGGTGCAGCTTGGGTTGGGTCCCTTCTTTTCCCGTATATTTTGCGATTCGATGTAAGGAATGAATACTTACATAAAGCAAATCGCGGTTAGCATAGATAAGTCTTATGGCCTCCTGGCTGCGTCCGTTATTGTCTATTTTTTCCAGCCCGTCGAATATCCCGATGCCATGGTCGATATGAGTGACATAATCGCCGGGAGTCAAGTCATATAGTTCTCTTAGCGTCAGCGAATCTTGTTTCTTGAAGGAGTCACGAAGATGGAAGCGATGGTACCTTTCAAAAATCTGGTGATCTGTGTAAAAGGCGTGCTTCAGGTCTTCGTCGATAAAACCCTCATGAATAGCCATCGGCATGGGTTGAAATTGGGCCGTATGCTTTTCGCCGTTTCGGGCCTGGATATCATCAAAAATGGTGGAGAGACGGTTAAGTTGTTTAGGATTCTCGGCGAAAATGTAGTTTTCGATACCATTGGAAGCATTTTTCTGTAAATCTTGTATGAGGAGTTCAAAATTTTTGTTGAAAGAAGGCTGTGGTTTTGTATTGAAATGGATTTCCGCATCGGTATAATCGAAGTAGTTTTTCCCGGTTTCCACAAGATGGTGGCTTTCAACATCTTTGGAAAAGGTCTCTTTGCTTGAAAACAGGGTATCAGGGGATTGATGGGATATCTCCCCGTTCAGTTTTCTATAAGCTTCCACGGCGTTGGTATATTCTTTTTCAATGCGGTCGGTAGTAAACTTGAAATTATCCGCCCATATGATTGCACTATTGGGGAGATACGATATAAAGGAGGTGCGCTTTTCTTCCAACCGGCGGTCCTGGATGTTGGGAATAATAGTAAGTTTTTTGAGATAGGTCACCGAAAGCTGGTCTTCGGGGTTAAAGGTGCGGATGGATTCCACTTCTTCATCGAAAAATTCAATACGGTAGGGATAATCATTTCCAAACGAAAAAACATCCACAATACCCCCTCTTAATGAAAATTGCCCGGGCTCTGTCACAAAATCCACACGTTCAAAATCATATTCAAGCAGTATGTCTGTCACAAAATCGATACTCAACTCATCGCCGGTTTCAATTTTTAGGGTATTCTGATGAAGATATTTTTTGTGAACGACCTTTTCGCTTAAAGCTTCAGGGTATGTGACAATGATGAGCTTGCGGGCCTGACTGTTGATTCTTTTGAGCACTTCCGTCCGCGCCAGGACGTTGGCATTATCGGTTTTTTCAATTTCATAGGGGCGTTTGTAAGAGGTGGGGAAAAATAAAACTTTTCTCGTCTCAGCAGGAGCATCATATTCCTGCAGGATACGCTGTAGATCATTATAAAAATAAGCGGCCTGTTCTTTCTCCTGGAGGATGAAAACGTGCATCAACTGTTGCCGCTCAAAGACGGCGGCATTTACAAAAGCACGTACCGATCCTGTTAACCCTCTAAGAGAAATGCGTTGTGGGGAATCGTCTTTTAATCCTTCTGCAAGCTTCTCAACCCCCGGGTGCTCCCGGTACTTTTTCAGTAAATCTTCTGCTTTCAATCGCCTCTAATCTTAACCGGGCGCAAAAGTATCATTATTATAATCAAAGTTCAAGGAGTCCCGGAGATTGAGTTGGAATTAAATTGAAGCTCTGAGATGTTCAAATGAAAATAAAACGTGCAAAATTGGTCAATTAGCTGGTTAGGAGTTTCAACAGACTTTCGAAGTGGAATTATGAGATTCCTCCTCCTTCCATTGCGCTTCAATCCATAATAAAAAAGTCAAAGTTTGTAAAAGCGCAATTCCAGTCGTCGGAATGACTGGAATTGGGGGCGATACAAGGGAAAAGGGCGCGCTGACGCCAAAAAAAAATTTACAGAAATGTCAGCGCGCCCTTTTCTTTATCATCTGAATCAAAATCAAGTCATTCCGACGACACATGTTTCGCACTATCAGGCGTTTGCATTATCCATAATCATTAGATGCGAAACATGGGGAGGAGGAATCTCGTCGTTACCTCTAATAAAGTCTTTTTAAAAACTACAATCTGTAAAATAACCCTCTTTGTTTAGTATTGAGTTGAACACCTTAGTTTAAGCTAAACATGTATTATCCTTAAATCTACATACGATTTTTTATACCTCTACAACCCCTTCATTTTCAATGGTATCATGAAATTCCCCGGAATAATCCTGCATGTATTTTTCCGCTTTTTCTACCATCTTTTTGGAGCCGATAAACAGCGGAGACCGTTGGTGAATGCTTTGGGGCTGAATATCGAGGATACGGTGAAATCCGTCGGAAGCTTTTCCTCCGCCTTTTTCTGCCAAAAATGCCATAGGGGCGCATTCATAAAGCAGACGTAACTTGCCGAGGGGTTTCTTTAAGTTGCCGGGATACATAAATATTCCGCCGACCAGTGCATTTCGGTGGAAATCTGAAACCAGCGAACCGACATACCTTGATTTGTATGGCCTCTTAGTGGTTGGGTCATCCACCTGGCAATGTTTGATATACCGTTTTACCCCTTCGGGAAAATAAATGTAATTGGCTTCATTGATTGAGTAAATTCCTCCTTGCTCCGGAATCTTCATGCCATTGTGAGACAGAAGGAAAAGACCCACCGAGTTGTCATAAGTAAAAGCGTTTAATCCGTTACCGGTAGAGTACACTAACATGGTCGAAGAGCCATAGATAACGTATCCTGCTGCAACCATTTCGCGTCCCGGCTGCAGAAAGTCATTTTCATCGGCTTCTTCCCCGATTTCCGACTTACGGCGATAAATCGAAAAAATCGTACCTATCGGTACATTCACTTCAATGTTGGACGAGCCGTCGAGCGGATCGAGAGCTGCTACATACTTGCCGTTTTTGGAATTAGGGTTGTCAAAAACCACAATTTTGTCATTCTCCTCCGATGCAATGGCAGCTACCTGGCTGCCGTGCTGCAGAGCTTCGGTGAAGTGTTTGTTGGCAAAAACGTCCAGTTTTTTTTGTTCCTCGCCCTGAACATTCATTCCCCCTTCGTAGCCTAAAATGTTAGTAAGTCCTGCCTTGTTTACATCGCGGTGAACTATCTTTGCAGCAATACCGATATCATTAAGCAGGCGTGTTAGATCTCCCGTGGCAAAAGGAACTTCGGCTTGTTTCTCGTTGATAAATTCAATTAGTGTTTTCATAAGTTGAATAGAGTTTTTTTGATTATTAGGTTGGATAACAAAGTTATAAATATTTGTCTATTTTAGTGCTTTTGTAAAGGAAAATTAAGTAAATATTTAGCCCATGAAGGTTTATAAATTTGGGGGCGCATCCCTGCAAACTGCAGCGAGCATCAGGAATTTGGTTTCGATACTGCAAAAGTATCCGGCCGATGTTGTTGTTGTGTCGGCGATGAATAAAATGACCAATGCCTTTGAAGAGCTGGTCGACTCCTATTTTCATCATCGGCCCGACATGCAGGAGAAGTTTAATATAATCAAGGACTATCACCGGACTATTGCACGGGAACTTTTCACGGATCATTCGCAAGCTACCGGAGATTTGGAGAAATTGTTTTCAACCATCGAGGAGCGGATGCAGAAAGTGCCTTTTGTGAATTATGATAAAACGTATGACCAGCTGGTTCCTTACGGGGAAAAACTATCCAGCACTATTCTCTATCATCATTTGAAGCAGGAAGGATTCAATTGCAGATGGCTGGATGCCACAGAGCTAATTCATACCGATGCTAATTTCCGGGAGGCGCGTTTAGAAGACAAAAAAACCCGGGAAAGTTTGGATAAGACGTTGCAACAGGACGGGCTTAAGCTTACTCAGGGATTTATCGGGGGTTGTAAAGAAGGCTATATGACGACGCTCGGAAGGGAAGGCTCCGATTATACGGCGGCGCTGATCGCTGCCTTTACGGGGGCAGAGGATGTGACTATCTGGAAAGATGTTCCCGGTTTGCTGAATGCCGATCCCCGCTACTTTGAACAAACGGAAATCCTCTCGCATATCTCCTATCATGAAGCCGTCGAGCTGGCCTTTTACGGGGCTAAAGTCATACATCCCAAAACGATTAAGCCTCTTCAGAATTATCATATTCCCATGTATGTCCGTTCATTCCTGGAACCCGAGAAACCCGGCAGCCTCATCGACAGTTCAACGGAGTGGGATGACAATATCACTTCCTACATTGTCAAGCGCAACCAGGTTCTGCTCACCCTACAAACCATGGATTTCTCCTTTATGGCCGAAGATCATTTGCATCATCTTTACGGCATTTTCAATAAGCTGGGAATCAAACTGAATTTAATGCAGAATTCGGCTATCACCCTCTCGGTGTGTTTCGATAAAGAGGATGAAAAGCTGGAGAGCCTTTTGCGGGCGGTGGAGAAAACTCATCATTTCAAATATAATGAAGGGCTGGATTTGATTACCCTGCGCCACTACAGCACCGAGGCCATCCAAAGGGTAACCCGAAATCGCAAAGTGCTGCTCGATCAGCGCAGCCGCAGGACAGCGCAGTTGGTGGTGTACTAAATAATAGGAATGCTTATAAAGTTGTAGTGTTGATTTTTGAGATTATTATAGGTGAGTGGATGAAATAAAAACTAAACAGATTTCTTATTTTTTATAATTGTAGTAAAAATATTTGTCTTAAAAATTTTGACACCTATCAAAAAAGAATTAGATTTGTAAGGTCATTACTCAGTTAGAGTAAAGGACCTGGTTGGCCGCGTTACCGTAAATGCGGTTTTTTTTATTGTATTTTATTCATTTCCTTTTTTAGATAATACAGATTGTTTTTTGAATCAACACAAAAGGCTGTTATCAAGATATATTCTTCGGTGATTCTCTGAATTATTACCATGTAACCTTTTGCTTTATACCAAAGATAGTCTCTTATTTTCCCATCACTCTCTCGAAATTTGAAATGAGTTATTAACTGGCTCATTCTATTTTCAATGATAGGCTTAATCCAATGAATTCTATTTGCTCTTTCTTTTTCAAAATCACGCTTTTTATTTTGTTTTCGTGTAATTAAATGAACGAATTTTTCATAGTAGTTTGCATAAAAATCCGGTAAATCATCTTTTTGAGGATTATAAGGATGAATTTTAACTTTATTTCCTTGGGAATTTTTATAAAGACCTTTTGATTTGTAACCTATAGCTCCAATAAACAAATCAGCTAATTGAATAAATACGGATTCATGGGATTGAATATGTTGAAAATGAATAAAAGGTGATTCTTTAAAATGTTTGTTATTAAAGACTTGATTTATTTTTGCTAACTTTTCCCTGCCTCTTGTATCCTTTATATCAATAAACACCCTATATAGCTCTTCATGAGGGTTAAACCAAGGGTTTGATAAGAGATAATAAATCATTTTATAGTAAAAATTGTCATGACTTCCTTGATTAAATTGATCATGATCCAGCTGTTGTTTATATTTTACTAGGACTGAACGGAAACTAAGGGAGGAATCAAAGAATAAATCAATTAGCTCTTCGTAAAAATTGACTTTTGTATTGCTTACAGTATTCCATTTAATTTCATAAGGAATTGCATGATTATACTTAAGTTCCTTGATTTTCTGCTTTAACTCTATATAAGCATTATCAGGGACTTTAATGAAACCCACAACCATAATAGGAGAATTGTCATTTTCCAAATGATTGCTTTCATCGACAAATATGTGATTTATTTTTTTCATAAAATTTCCATTTTTACCTTAACAAATTTCCCCCATTTATTAGCCTGTTGGTAGATTTTTACATAATCATCAAGCTTGTCAAGCCTATGGATGTTTGTTTTTCTGCTTCTACTAATTTGGGATGATCTCGCTATATAAAGATTTTATTCAAAATTAATCTATACTGTATATTATATAAAGAAATTTTTTTTAAAAGTTTTTAATTTTATGAAAAGAACTATTTGGGAATATCAGAATATTCATTTTTATGGAAGAATAATGGAAAGGCTGATTATCTGAAGTCACGAATATTTTAAGACAGGATTTTAACATTACCAAATATATGTTCAACCTGAAATTTCGGGCCTGATTATTCGGGATATTATAGTACATTGGAAAAGTAATTTTATACCGGTTTTGTAATTTAATGGCTTAATATTAATTTTACTATTAAAATTGTAAGTTATATCTTGCTGATAATTTTTAAATAAATCAGCTTACTCCATAAATCCCACATTATGAAAATTGAAGATATCATTGATAAAATGAGTAAATCCTATTTGGATAGGATCGTGAAAGGCTATGCTCCTATTTTAGAAAAAGATGAGGAAGGCTATAGAAAACAAATAAGGGACAATATTGATGACTTTTTTAGTGATAAAGAGAAAATAAGGGAAAGACTTAGCAATTATATCAAAAGCAGCAAAAAACCCCATCAAACCAGCCTACTATTAACTTTTGTCTTAAAAACATTGATAGCAAGCCATCAATACAGTTTAAAATATGAGGATCTTGTTGATAAAGTTGTAAAGGCTGAAACGGAAATTATTAATAATTCTGAAAAAAAGGAATATTTTAAACATCTCGATAAAAAATCCTTAGAAATATTCGAAACCATATTAAGTGCTGCCTTTGAAGATAATTACATATCTGAAGATGAATTATATCTTATAAGGAAAGTTAGAAAGACGATAGGTTTCCAGGAGAATGACCAATATTTACTACAAGCTAAATTAAAATCTTTCCCAAAAGATAATAATACTCCCCATACCCATAATGAAATAAATCAATGTATAATTGATTTACAAAAGTATGGAATCGTTTTTTATTGCAATCGTCTGGAGGATGAAGATCATTTATGTGTTATTCCAGAGGAATTGGTGGATGGAGTTAAATCTTTTCTTGGTATAGATCTTACGGCAGAAAAATATAGATTACTTCTGAAAAATTTAAGCAAGGAAGAATTACAAGATATACTCGAAAGTATCAATATAAAATTCTACGATAAGAAAGAAAATATTATTGACAGACTTGTGGTAACAGGCATTACAGCAAGTGAAGCATTAGACGTTTTGACCACTAATAGGTTATCTGAAATTTGTAAAAAGTTGAATATTAAAACCAGTGGAAGTAAAAATGATAAGATTAACAGAATTATCAAATATTATGATGGTTTAATAAATGTAGAAGTTGAAGATACGGAAGATAAGAGAAAGGTTTATTATGATTTCTTTGAACAGTTGGCTAAGAGAGATTTGCAAAATTTATTAGGGAAAAATATTATCAAGCAGGAAAGAGATATTGATTTGGCGTTTGAGGAAGCTACTAAGTATATATTCGAAGAGAAACTCAACTATAAGGTAATTGACCAGGAAGGGACAGAGCATAGTGATGGTTGCTTAAAATTTCAAAACGGGGATTTATTGTTGTGGGATAATAAATCTTTAAATGATGAAAAATATACTTTTCCAAATTCACATTTGAAGCAATTCAAGAGATACATAAGAGATGTGAGTAATAAAGGCGGAAGGGTTAGTTGCTTTTTAATAATTGTTCCTGATTTTGAAGAATCAGCCAAGGATAATGCCTTGAAACTTAAATACGAATCGGGTAGTGATACTGATATTTCCATTATAAGTGCAGAAAATTTAAAGATGATTGCCGAAGAATGGACGAAAAACAAGGATAAGAATGAGTTTAACCTCCAGGTATTTAATACTACCGGGTTATTGACAAGAGAAGAAACAAAAAATAGAATGAAGTTATTTTTATGAAGTATCGGTAACTGATTTATATAAATAACTATACACCAAACTTAAATGATTTCCAATTACACCTAATGGCTTTCTAAGTGAATCCCTGCATCATGGTTTCTTCGCGGCTTTTCCGGAACTACTGCCACCAAGGCTCAAAGAATCAAAGAAACACAAACTGAGAACTTATTTGAATATATATTGTTGAGATTCAACATTTCACTATCCCAAATTTTAAGTGTGAAACTTTAGTTATTCACTTATCGTATCCTCCTTCATCATCCCTTCCTTTTTGAGGTTGTTCAGTGATTTTTTTAGCTCCTCCAGCGCCTGCGAAGCTGCCTCAAAATTTTGTTGCCCCGTCTTTTCGATGTAGCGGTTGAAAGCTTCGTTGGCTTTTTGGATATGTTCCTTTATGGTCATCGTTCCCGGTTTAGCTTCTTCTTTAGCTCCGGCGGCCACTTTGGGCTCCACATCCTCGAAGAGGCCCTGCAATGCTTTGTCAAAGGTTTCCGCGTATGATAGTTTATCGTTGTGCATCACTGCAACCAGCCGCAATTCAGGATAAGCGGCGGTTTCGGACTCCAGGTAAATGGGTTCCACGTAAAGGATAGTCTCTTCCATGGGTATGGCCAGGACATTCCCCCGGATGACATTCGAACCTCGCTGATCCCACAGGGTTAGCTGGCCTGACAGGAAGCGGTCCTGGTCGATTTTGGTCTCAACCTGCTGGGGCCCGAGCACTCGTTTTTCTTTCGGGAAATTGTATGCTAAAAACTGGCCGTAGTTGTCTTTGTCGCACATCCCGGCAATCCAGCCAATAGCTACCTGGCGATTTTTGGGCGTGAAAGGCATCATCAGGATGAATTCCTGCTCATCCGATTCAGGTGGTTTCCACATGACATAGTAGGGTTCCACTTTTTGGGTGCCGCTATAATATTTCTCCGTTGCCCGTACCCATAAATCTTCCTGGTTGTAGAACACATCCGGGTCAGTCATGTGGTATTTGGCGTAAGTCAGCCCCTGTGTAAGGAGATAATCCGACGGATAGCGAATGTGTGATTCCAGTTTTTCCGGCATTTCTTCCCGTGTTTTAAACATTTCGGGGAAGATGTTACTCCAGGTATTGATGAGCGGGTCATTTTCTTCAAACGTATAGAAATTAACCTCACCACTGTAAGCGTCAACTACCGCTTTCACCGAGTTTCTGACATAATTGTCCCCGATAAAGCGCTCGCCTGTGGCAGAAGTTCTTACTGCGTCCGGGTTGTAATAGCCGCGATCCTCCTGGACAAAAGGTTGACTGTAAGGGTAATTTGCGGAGGTGGTATAACAATCGATAATCCAGTGGAGCTCCCCATCAACCAGGGTGATGTAGGGATCATGGTCCAGTTTCAGGAAAGGTGCCACCTGTTTAACCCGGTTTTCCACCTGGCGATGGAACATAATACGGCTGTCCGATTTCGGATAACCGGAAAAAACAAATTTGGAACCGTCGAATTTCCATCCGAAAAGAAAGTGGCGCCAGAAGTTTCGTAACTCCACGCCGCCTTTGCCCTCGTATCTCGTATAAACATTTTTCTCCCCGCTGGGATAATCGAACTCCTGTTCGGTGGCGTTTGTCACCACATGAGTGCGCGACAACATGCCGTAATATATTTGCGGCCTGGTCACCTCCAGTTCTTTATGCGTGCTTTTGGGCGGGATGTCTTTAATGAGTAGGTTGGGAAGGCCACTGGATGTAAATTCACTTACCTTGGTCATAGTAAGGCCGTAACCATGGGTGTATTTAAACCGCTTGTTGACAAAGGTTTTGCTTTGCTGCGGAAGGTTTTGAAGTTCCATTTCCCTGGCGGAAACCATTACTTGCTTCATTTGATCGTTGATTTCGTAGCGGTCGATATCTACGCCCTCAAATTCGTAGTAAAGCCTGATTTCCTGGAATTGGTTGTATACAGCATCCAAAGCGCGATAGTCCCACAACCTGACATTCTCAAAAAGGTCTTTATTATTTTGGTAGGTTTGTTGGGTAAAATCTCCTTTCACCTGGTAGTCCTTTTCTTCCATGTCAGCAAGGTCGAAACCATGTCGTGTAAACTCAATATTGTTACTGATATAAGGTCTTTCTAATGAAATCTCGTTGGGTTCCACCCGCAACCATTGGAAAAATCCCGGAATTAGAGTTAGCAGAATAAACCAGGCGGCCAGCACGATGGCAGCGATAAATACCAGGAGCGAACTTTCGGTGGTTTCCGGTTTTTTTGTAATTTTTTGAAGCCATTTTGTGAGCCATTCCCGGCTTCTCTTGAAAAGGAGCATAACAGCAAGAGCTACAGTGATAATAATGGAAAGGTTATAGCTTGGAATTTTGATGTTGACATCTGTCCAGACGGCGCCGCTGACAACTCCGGTTTCGGATAGCAGCAGGTGAAACCGGGCAAGGTATTTGCTTGCCGCCAGCGTGATCAGTATTAAAAAGGCTATAAAGAAAATTGTTCTGCCAATTTTCGCCGTATTTATACCCATCCCCGTGCGTCGGCCCAGATCAACCTCATTGTTAACATCAACCGAAACATAGAGCGAGGCCAGGTTGGTGAAAAGGGCGATAAAGAAGGGAACAAGCAACAGGCTAATCAGACCGTCGTAAAAAGGGAGGTCAAAGAGATAAAAGCTCGTGGGTAGATTGAAGATCGGTTCCTGGAGCTCGGTGCTCATTCCATTGAAATATTTCAGAATGTTTCCCCAGCTTGACATGCCCCAGGAAAAACCATACAACGCTGTTATAATAACACTGCCCCAACGCAGCCTTTTCCTGTCATCAGGGAGCGCAGAAGTTAGGAGATAAGCGATTATTCCCGTGAAGATAAGACCGGCTATTCCCAAACCAATCCTGGATAACTCCAGCTTCCAGAAACGATGAGAATAGTCCAGCGAATCAAACCAAAGTTGCTCTCCCCAGAAATCCATAAACCAGAAAAATAAGGCGGTAAAGGCTCCTATGAGAAGACCTCCGACGATGCGGCCCTTTTTCTTTTTGGAAAGACCATTAAAAAATAGCCATAAGGCTAACGCTATCAGTACAAGTATGATTGCCGTATACATATTCTCTTTTTTATTTTAAAGATAATAGTTTCTTTGTAATTAAGAAAACTAAAATAGAAAATGAACATTATGTTTTACGTCGAATCAGGAGTTCTGAAACTAATACTTGCATAGGGGGTTGGGCAGTCAGAGGACCGCCCGTACCGAATACCGAAGGCTCGGGATTCGGGCGGGCTGCAAGAATTCAGGGTCAAAACGAAGACGTCTTGACTAACCTCTCTAACGCTTAGTGTACGGTCTAAACGTTAGATGTCGTACAAAAAATTTTATAATAAGAAATTCAGCAACTTTTACCCTTAAATTTCCTGAGGAAAAGTTGCTGAATATCATTAAGTTTCGTTTGGTGATTGGGGGTCTCCCATTATTCTTGTGTCATTTTTTTAACTTTTTGGACACCTTATGCCTCAAAACTATTCCGTCGCATAGTTTTTTAGCCTTGTTGCTCGCTTTTGATCAGTTCATCGATAATGTCATGCAGCGAAACACCTTCAGCCTCGGCTTTGTAATTCCTGACAATGCGGTGTTGCATGATAGGCCGCGCTACGGCTATGATGTCCTCTATATCGGGTGAGTACTTCCCGTTGATGGCCGCATGAGTTTTTGCACCGATAATCAGGTATTGCGAAGCGCGGGGGCCCGCTCCCCAGTGTAGGTATTCATTGACCCATGGGTGTGCCCTGTCGGTATGGGGCCGGGATTTTCCAACCAAACGCACGGCAAATTCGTAGACATTATCCGGTACCGGGATACGAGTGATAAGTTTTTGATAAAACAAGATGTCTTTCGCCGAAAGAACTTCATGAATTTCCGCGTCCTTACTGACTGTGGTACTTTTCACGATTTCCATCTCTTCTTCGGCGGAGGGATAATCAAGCCATATATTGAACATAAATCGGTCAAGCTGGGCTTCCGGGAGGGGATAAGTTCCTTCCTGCTCGATAGGATTTTGGGTAGCCAAAACGAAAAAGGGCTCATCCAGGGTGTATTTTTGGCCGGCAACGGTTACGGCTTTCTCCTGCATGGCCTCCAGCAATGCTGATTGCGTTTTGGGCGGGGTGCGGTTAATCTCATCCGCAAGGATGACATTAGCGAATATAGGCCCGGTATGGAAAGAAAATTTTCGGTTTTCATTTAAAATTTCCGTACCTATAATATCCGAAGGCATGAGGTCAGGCGTAAACTGGATGCGGTTATAGCTTAGCCCAAGTGCCTGGGAGATTGTGTTGACCAGCAGCGTTTTCGCCAGACCGGGGACACCTACAAGTAGGCCATGCCCTTTGCTGAAAATGGAGATCACCACATTCCTGATTACTTCATCCTGCCCGATAATTACCTTGCCGATTTCCTTCCGAAAGACATTGTATTTTTTTACAAAACTATCCAGCGCCTCAACATCCGATTTATATAAATGATCTGTCGCTTCTTGTTTCATCTTTTTGTTTTTTATCTCGCTCTTCTTTGATTGAATTGCTCTACGGCATTTTTTATATTCTTGCTAATATTACAATCCTTATAAGGTTCATTGACACGGATATATGTTTCATCCATTTTTTCGCTGAGCCAATTCCTAAGCTTTTTGCTTTTCTTTTGCTGTTGCGCCCATTCCTTGATCGTATTGTAATCTTTTTCGATGCTTGCTTTGTGTGGTTCCTTCTTCTCTTTAAGATAGATGATGCGATAGGCTTTTTTCCCATCTTCAGTAGTTGTCGGGATGGGGTCAGAAATTTCGCCTTCCCGCATATTTTTAACGGCATAACCTACATTGGGATCGAGATCGGAAGCTTTAAATAGCTTGTTGTTGGTTTTGGGATTGATCATAATACCGCCGTTAATAGCGTTAGGGCTGTCTGAGAATTTTTTGGCTGCTTCGGAGAACGCGATCTCATTTTTCCTGATAAGGGTGGAAATGGAGTCGAGTTTGCTTTGTGCCTGCTGGATATTTTCGGTAGAAGGTTCGGGTTTGAGAAGAATATGGCGAACATTAATAAGTTCTCCCCGGCGTTCGATAAGCTGGATAAGGTGAAAACCGTCTTTGTCTCTCACGATATCCGATACCTCGCCTTCTTCCAGGTTGTAGGCAACAGCGGCAAATTTAGGGTTAAGCTCACCGCGACTGTAAAAGCCAAGTTCACCACCGTTTTTTGCTGTTTCTTCGTCTTGAGAATATAGCACCGCCAGCGTGGAAAAGCTTTTGCCTTCTTCAATACGTTGTTTTAATTCTTTCAGGCGCTCACGAGTTTTTTGCAGCTCTTTCGCACTTATCGGCGGTTCTTTGACGATTTCCCCGATGACATACTGGGTTTCGATTTTCGGAATAGAGTCCGGGGGAATCGATTTATAAAAATCCCGAACTTCTGAGGGGGTGATATTAATATTTTTAGTTATTTTTTGTTGTTCTTTTTGAACAAGCATTTGTTCTTCTATCTTACCCCTGAGCTCTTCTTTGATAGCGGGTATTTTTTTGTTGAAATACGATTCCAGCTTTTGTTCCGACCCCATTTGGTTGATGAAATAACGCATGCGCTGGTTCAAATTGGCCTCAATTTGTTGGTCGGTGACTTTAAGGCTGTCGACATCACGTGCTTGTCGGAGCAATATTTTTTGGGTTACCAGGTTTTTAAGGATATCGCATTTGGTGCGATCGCTGTTTCTAAAATTTCCTTGCATCCTGAATTGAAGGTATTGGGATTCCACCTCCGATTTGAGAATAATGCTCTCACCAACCACAGCCGCTATTCCGTCTATGGTTTTATCTTGCCCCTTTGCCGCGGAAAAGAGTGTGATTATTACAGTTATTAATATTAATTGCTTCCTCATAAATTTGTTTTTCTGCTTGTTAGTATGTCTCAATCTCATTCTCTTTAAAACCATCGTTTACCAGGTCATTATGCATTTGTTTTTTTAACCTGGTTTTCCTTTGATTTATAATGATACTTTTTATATCGTTTTTTACCAAACTAAGGGGTTTGGTGTCGTTGACACCCCGGATATCAAGGATTTTAAAGAGATACCGGTATTCGCTGTCTTTGAGCTCTTTTTCCTCGTATTTGATGTCACTGGCGCTTTTGGCTTTCAGAGGCAAATAGTTTTTTACTTCGCTGAAATACATCCAATGATCTTCTAAAAAATATTTCAGATTATGTTTTTCACAATAGGATTTAATGGTACTTGTATTTTCCTCGTTAAAAAACATTCGCCGGACTTCATTCGTATTTTCATAGCCAAGCGGTAAAAGCACGTAATGGACCTTCAACAGGTCATCCTTAAGCCTGAAATTGCTTTTGTTATTTTTATAGTATGTTTTAATTTCCTGCTCCTCCACAACCGTGTCCACCTTTTGCTGAATAAGGTTGTTCTCGTATTTGTAAATAATAAGCGAATTGCGATATTTTTCAAGTTCCTCCTCAAAATCGAGCTCTTCACTGCTTAAATTTTCTTTCGCTTTTTTCAGAAGTATAGTTTTTTTTATCCATTTATTGATCAACGATCGAGCCATAGTAAGGCTATCACGGGCTGAAATCCCCGAAGGAATGGATTCTTTGATCTCCGATTCGCTCAGGTATTCATCCTGCACTCTCGCAAGGATCGTTTGGTCGTCTTCGGTTCTAAACCGGTTGCAAGAGAGCAGGACGCCTGACATAACTATTATGGATAAAAACAAAATCCTCAAAGTGATTTATGGATTTAACGATTTAAAAACTTCATGGTTTACTTCATAATCATACTTTTTACGAAGCTTCTCTATCCATTGTTTTTCGAGATAATTCTGGTAATCGGCTGTTACAATGCCGCGGGCTTCTTCCAGCGTTTTGGGCTCAGGTGGCACAAATTCATGAATCATCACAAAGAAAGGTTTCTTTTCATGATTGAGTTTGTCGCTGAGTCCTTCTTCCCAGCTTGCTTTGCGGATGTAAGGATTGGCATCTTTTTCGTATAATCCTTCCTGGACAGAGACATTGCGCACGGAATCGCTGTTTAAAAGGCTATCGATCCTTTGCTTTCGCTTGCCTTGCCGCAACATTTTCTTCACATCCTTCTCTTTTTCGGAGTCGAGAATGACAGCAATGGTGGCGTCGGCACGCTCGTCCCACATATATTCCTTCTTGTGCTTCTCATAGTAATTTTTCAGCCCGGTGGAATCCTTTACGGCTTTTTCCCAGACTTTATCATTGGTAAGCTCAAAAAGAAGT
>JAIPAH010000074.1 GCA_021740175.1 Bacteroidales bacterium | reverse complement strand
TATAATGAACCTTTCCAGGTTGTCTTAGAATTTGCTCAGCAGCATGATATAAAAATTGTCAATCCCCTTTCAAACCGCCGGAGTATTATTGAGGAAAATAAACAGGTATACAAAGTACAAGCCCCTGAAAGATCGGAAATGAGGACTATGGCCGATTATATTCAGAAGCATTATCCCGACAGTGCGGATATTTATATTATAAGAGACAATCAATATATTGAGCAGGAAAATTTTTCGCTGCTAAAGGATTCGCTTCAGCCTGATATTGACTCCGGGGCTAATTACGGCCGGAATGTAGTGGACGTGCACTACAGCAATGACAGCCTCAATCCTGTGTTAAGCGATGTGGATTCGCTAAATAAAAAGCGGAAGTTGATAGTGGCGCTGACTCATAATAGAGTCTTTAGTATTGAATTGCTGCGTCATTTGAATCAAGCTCGCGATAGCATCGGTGGCCTTACGGTCTTTGGAAAATCTTCCTGGCGTGATTATAACCTGAATAGCGAATATCTTATGAATTTGGATGTACATGTTTTTGATGATGAATACATCAACTATGAAGCGCCGAATGTTGAATGGTTTTTAGAAAATTTCAGGGAGCGATATCATATAGAACCCCTGCCAGATCGATTTGCGTTCGCAGGGTTTGATGTGGTCTATTATTTTGGCTCTGCCCTGCTGAAATTTGGCGAAGATTTTAGCAATTGCCTGAAGTACCATCAGTCGAATACATTGGAAACGTTTATGAAATTCCGAAAAAACGACTCGGGGAGTTTTGAAAACGTACATAGTATGCCGCTCAGGTATTACAATTATAAGCTGATGAAACTGGATTGAGCGAAAATAAGATAAAACCGTCCCCCTGCGGCATAACTTTGGTTTTTCTTTCCCTAAATTTTCCAATTGCGCCGGGCCGGATTATCTTATCTCATGTCAATAACATCCACATCAGGATGATTTTCTTTATTGAAATGAAAAGTGTTTTCCTGCACGCTAATATTTGGCAAGAGTTCTTTAACCGTGTAGGTAAATTCATTTCTCATTTCACCGAAAACTTTCAGTCTATAAATTTCATCCCTTGTTTTGTCGATAAAAAGGTGAGCTTTCTTGAAGGTGACTTCTTCGTTATTGTTTTTAGGAATTAGCTCAATAACAGCCAGTTCCCTGTTTTTTTCAGTAACATTCTCGATGAAACGGGTCTTGTATTCTTTTTTATAATTTTTAATGAGTTGGGTGGGATTGAACCGGGTATTATTTTCTGTAACCTCATTAAGTTGAACTTCCTTAGCATCGGGGATATAAGTCCATACTTTTTCGCCGTTATTGATAATTATCTGCCCGGCCACTTTTAAGCGATATTTTTTTCCCTTAGAAGTGATTTCTCCTTTGTAATTTTCGTGAATATCTTGTCCTTCATTCTCCATTGAGTAGTTGAAAATGATTTTTATCGCGTCATAAGATTGTGTCTTTTTAGCTACCTGGTCCAGAATTTCAGTACTGCTGTTTTGCTGCCCGAACGCCATACCGGGAAATAGTAACGCGAGATTAAAAACCAGAATAATAAGATTTTTCATTGTCTTTTTTCTTTTCGTTTAACTGAGATTTTCCAATAATTGTTCCAGACTTGTCATGTCCTGTATCAAAACTTCCCGGGCCTTACTTCCTTCAAAAGGCCCGACCACACCGGCTGCTTCCAATTGGTCTACGATTCTGCCGGCACGGTTATAACCGATTTTCAGCTTTCGCTGCAACAATGAGGTTGACCCATGTTGATTAGACACGACTACCCGTGCAGCTTCCTCAAACATTTCATCGCGGCCAAGATCTTCGAGGTCTTTGGAAGTCTCAGCTTCCTCATCGACATACTCGGGTAATTTATAAGCCTCAGGATAAGCTCGTTGTGAGCCAATGTATTCAGTTAATTTCTCTATTTCGCTAGTATCGAGATAGGCTCCCTGTAACCGCACGAGTTCTTTTCCGGTATACAAGAGCATATCCCCGCGCCCTACAAGTTGCTCGGCTCCTCCTGAATCCAGGATAGTTCGTGAGTCTACTTTGGAAATGACCCGGTAGGCGATCCGGGCAGGGAAATTGGCTTTGATAGAGCCTGTAATGATATTCACCGAAGGACGCTGCGTAGCGATAAGGAGATGAATACCTATAGCTCTTGCCAATTGTGCCAGTCTTGTGATGGGGCCTTCCACCTCTTTTCCGGAGGTCATGATAAGGTCGGCAAATTCGTCGATAACAAGCACAATGTAGGGTAAAAAGCGGTGACCGTTTTCAGGATTAAGCTGGCGAGCTATAAATTTTTGATTGTATTCTTTGATAGATTTTACCTGGGCGTCTTTCAAAAGATTGTAACGGTCTTCCATTTCAATGACCAACGAGTTAAGTGTCCGCACTACTTCCCGGGTCTCGGTAACGATTGATTCTTCAGCATCGGGCAGCTTTGCAAGGTAATGCCGCTCAATTTTATTGTAAAGCGTAAGTTCTACTTTTTTCGGGTCGATAAGGATGAATTTAAGACCTGCCGGATGTTTTTGATATATCAGCGAAGTAATGACAGCATTTAATCCTACTGATTTTCCCTGGCCTGTCGCTCCGGCCATAAGCAAATGGGGCATTTGGGCCAGGTCAGCGATATAACTCTCGTTAGAAATTGTTTTACCAAGCCCGATAGGGAGTTCATATTTCGATTGGGTAAACTTTTTTGAGCCTAGGATCGAGCGCATTGAAACCGTTTGGGGGTCTTTGTTAGGCACTTCGATACCTATTGTTCCCCGGCCCGGAATAGGAGCAATGATACGTATTCCATGCGCGGCCAGGCTCATGGCAATGTCATCTTCCAGGTTTTTGATTTTGGAGATGCGAATGCCGGGGGCCTGTACAATTTCGTATAAGGTCACTGAAGGGCCCGGTGTAGCACGGATGGAAGTGATTTTTATCGAATAGTTTTGTAAAGTGTCAACAATTTGTTGCTTGTTTTCTTCCAGCTCCTCCTTCTGAACCCTGATATGGTGAGAATCTTCGTAGGTCTCCAACAGATCGAGCGGGGGAAATTGGAAATCACGTAAATCCAGCGTGGGATCGTATTCGGTATCTAATCCGCGATGTTCGGGTTCCGAAGGTCTTTTATCCTCCTCTTCTGCAGCTTTTGGAGTTTCTATCGTAAATTCAATACCGTTTTCATTTTTACTTTCGATATCCTTTTCAGCCTCATTTTCCTTTGCTTCCGCGCTTTTATTCGATCCTCTTCCGCTAGTTTCTTCTTCCGCAGCACCCTTATCTTCAGCCTCCGGGGTTGTTTCTTGATGATTGGGTTGTTGGGTGTTGTTTTCCTCTTCATTATCTAGCGCATATTCCTCGGTGTTGGAAATCCCTTCTTTTTCTTTAGAGATAGATGAAGTTGAAGAATCTGCATGCGAAGGTTCTTTTTCTTTGGGTATATTTTTTTCTTTGCCTCTTTTGGGTTTTTCTCCCGGAGTTTCCGCAGAAGAGGGTTTACGTGTCAGTATGTCTGTATTCAACCAACGAAGGGGAATATTATAGGCTACCGTGGTAATGCTCAGCAAAATAAACAATAACAATATCCCGGTCCCCACATTGCCAAGGATGGCCGTAAGCATAACATTGCCCTGGTAGCCGAATACACCGGAGAGAACACTCAACTCATCCGATTGGAAAAAAAGAAAGCCCATAGTAAGCGATATCCATATAGTAAGAGAGACGACATAGACAAGTGATTTGCCAAGGTGAACCAGTTGGTAGCCACTGCTTAAGAACAAGCCTAAGACAAAGAAGTAAAAGCTGAACAACAGGGAACCTATTCCAAACCATTGGTGAATGAATTGATAGGAAAGGGCCGCTCCTATGCGCCCGGCCCAGTTATGATGTTCGATATCGGGTTGAGTTAAAATTTCGCCAAAGCTCATGCTCAGCAAAGCATCATCATTTCCGAAATAAAACCATTGATATATATAGGAGATTATGGAAATGACTAAATAAAACGAAAACAGAATAAGAAAAATCCCGGTGATTATTTTAATATTCTGAAATCGCTGCTTTTGGGCAGCTTTTTTCTTTTTACCCGGTTTTTTCTTTGTTTTTTTGGGGGGAGAAGCGGTTTTCTTCTGATTCTCGTTCTTAAAGGTGTTCTTGTTATCGCTGGCTGCCATCGGCGTTGAAATTTTAGCAAAATTACAAAATCTTACCTGTACCTAACGGGAAAAAAAGAGTGCAATAAACACGCTTTTATCCCTTATCGTTATCAAATTTTAGCGATGTTATCTCCATTGAAAAACTAAAAAACCACCTTGTTATTGCTTACGTAACCCCTTGTTTTTTTGTTTAAATATAAGAGTCTGGTCTAAAAAGCCTTCAAACTGCTGATTTTTACCATTTTTACCCCTAACTGCTAAAATCAGCAGTTTGAAAAAGTCCCCTTTAGGGGATCTAGGGGTCATAAGGCTTTTTAGA
The DNA here is from genome assembly GCA_021740175.1 of Bacteroidales bacterium. Classification (GTDB taxonomy): domain Bacteria; phylum Bacteroidota; class Bacteroidia; order Bacteroidales; family JAIPAH01; genus JAIPAH01. The sequence continues at coordinate 10,652 of JAIPAH010000074.1, read as the reverse complement.
CTGGACACATACAACAATTCTTCAAAACCGGAGAAACAAAAGCTGCGCTATATTTTATTGGCCTAAAATGTTTTGTAATTCTTCTTCCGATACTTTTTTGTAATCATCGGATATCTTGAAATTGTCGTCTGATACATCCGTTTTTTCGACTTCTGTGGCCGTAAGCTTCATGGTAAACATATCAGTCTTCATCTCATAATCCAAAGGCAGCCCGTTAATTTTACGATAAGTCGGCGAGTCAAAATTCATCTTGCTACTTCCGATTTCAGAAGTAAAGTAGACATTATTTTTATCCCCGTTTTCGGGTTTAACCACGGCTTTCTGACATGTATAACCCGCAATCTCCTTGGTTTCATCTGTAATGTTGACTTCCGGTTCCCCTTTTTCCTCGAGTTGTTTTTTAATTTCCTCTTCGGATTTCTCTATGGCATATTTTTGCCCCATGACTTCAAGGAGTGTAGTGGTCTTTTTCTGCTCTACATCTTTGATTGTTTTGCGGGTAAACATGCCTGTGATCATTTCCGTCATAACCTTATCGCCTTTAAGGTAAAGCGTTATGGAACTCGGAAGCTGTTGCCGCTGCGCTTCAGAAATGGAACTTTCAGGATACGTGATATCGTATTTTACCTTTCCTTCGAAACTTTTTTCTGATGTTCCGCTTTTAAAGATGGAACAGGAACCTAGCAAAAAAGCAGGTAGCATTAGTAAGATTAAATATTTTTTCATGGTTTAAAGATTTTATTTTACGGTTCTAAACATTTTATTCCAGCGAACTTTTTCAAAGAGTGGCTCATCGGGAGCAAGCGATAGCCACACGAAGATTGCTTTTCCAACAACATGGTTTTCAGGAACAAATCCCCAGAATCGGCTGTCTGCCGAGTTATGCCGATTATCACCCATCATCCAGTAATAATTCATTTTAAAGGTATAAGTGTCGGTTTTTTCATCATTGATGTAAATATCATCTCCTTCCACCCTAAGGTCATTATCCTCATACACATCAATAACCCGTTCCCAGAGAGCGATGTTTTGGCTGTTGAGTTTTACAGTCGAGCCTTTCTTCGGAATATACATCGGCCCGAAATTGTCGACATTCCAGTTATATGCCGAATCATGCGGGTAGATGTAAGGTTCGCGTACATCTTCCGGGCGATTGACAGCCTGAACGTGTTTTACAATTTTGAAATTGCGGATTTTTTCGGCCGTTTCGTCGGTTAATGTCATCATGTATTCATTACTACTGAGATTTCTCACCTCTTCAGTAACATTCAACCTGTCCAGCGTCCTGGGATTGATTCTTGAACCATTGGTTTTTACAATATAGTTATATTGCAATTTTCCGGGCACTTCAGCAGGCTCTTCATTGATAAACAATTTTTTATCTTTGATTTCAAGGGTATCACCGGGCAAACCGACACAGCGCTTGATAAAGTTCTCGCGTTTATCAACAGGCCGGTAGATGATGTCTCCGAAACGGCGTGGGTTATTTCTAACCGATTCTCTTCCATATTCCCTTACGAGCGAATAATACGACCGATTGCTTTGAAACCTTTCTGAGACCGTATCACCCACAGGAAAATTAAAGACTACTACATCATTTCTGTTTACATCCGTTAACCCGGCGAAGCGATAATAAGGAAATTTGACCAACTCCGTATATGATTTGGTATTTTTAGTGAGGGGTAAAGTGTGATGAACAAACGGAAATGAAATAGGTGTCATGGGAGCGCGCGGGCCGTAACTAATCTTGCTTACAAACAGGAAATCCCCGACGAGCAAAGATTTTTCCATGGAGGAGGTAGGAATGGTGTAGGCTTCCACTAAAAACATCCGGATAATAGAAGCGGCTACGACAGCAAATATTATGGCATCCACCCATTCGCGGGTAGCAGATTTTTTGATCTTAGGGCGATTTTGAGGGTCTTCGTATTGTTCGGTTTCAGAGAAGCCATAGCGCGGTAGCATGTAAAAAAACAAAACAACGGCCAGGGCTTGCTGTCCCAGTTTATATTTTTGGTAGCATTTGGCCGTTTCCACAACCAAAAGAAAGATCATGAAGAAATTGATGAATGGAATAAGTAGAAAAACGAACCACCACAATGGCTTACTTACAACTTTTAACCAAATATAATAGTTAAATATCGGGAGAAATGCATAGTAACTTTTGTATCCTGCCTCCGAAAATGTTTTGGCAACGAAGACCGGGAAAAACAAAAAGATAATCAACAGAATTTTTTCTACAATCATTTTATTAGGCTGTTTATTAAGAATTTTTGCAAAAATTCATTTTTTATGGCTGCGAAGAAAGGGAATTCTGTTAAAAATTGCTAAACAATAAATTTTTCATTGTAAAGACGCCTTTCTTGTCCTGTAAATATTCGGCCGCCATTATTGCACCCAGCGCAAAGCCTTCCCTTGATTTGGCATCATGGCGAATGGTGATTTTATCTACCGCTGATTCGTAACGGACTTCATGAGTTCCGGGAATCTCATCTTCACGATAAGAGATTACGGGCAGGGCCTTTTTATCACTTGCCTTTGCTTTTTCCCACCGGGCATAACGTTTTATGTTTTCGGTCATGTCGTTGGCAATTTTGGCAGCAGTTCCGCTGGGAGCATCTTTCTTATGAATATGGTGGGTTTCTTCCACTTGCCCTTGATATTGTTCCTGTTCGTTCATAAGTTCCGCTAACCGGCGGTTGATTTCAAAAAAGATATTAACGCCAATGCTAAAGTTGGGAGCATAAAACAGGCTATGCCCGTTTTTATTGCAATAATCGCTGATTTCCTTCAGGCGATCATACCATGCCGTAGTCCCGGTAACAACAGGAAGTTTTTGCTCAAAAGCTTTATAAATATTTGCGACAGCCACCGAGGGCAGGCTAAAATCAATTAGCACATCGCCTTCTCTCAAAAGGTCTTGTTTATTCTGCCAGTCTTTTTCGTTATCTATGGCGGCTACAATTTTGTGGCCACGCTTATGGGCTTGCTCTTCAACAGCTTGTCCCATTCTGCCATATCCTGATATTACTATGTTCATGGCTATTTATGTTAAAGATTTAAAGATATACTTACTCCGTTGGTAGCAAAGGCCGGGTTTTCGATATTCGGGTCTATATAGGGCGATACCTCCAGCGACAAATCTTTATCAACATTGAATTCAAAAAAATGGGCATCAACGCTCGCATCAATGATGTTCAAAATATAAAGAGCTCCCGTAAGAATATAGGATAATTCAAGGTTTCGCCGATAATAATCTTTTAATTTGCGCAGATCATCTTTATTCTCATAACGATCCACGTATTCATTCGGAGGTTCGCCTGTCTCTTCAGAGCTCACAAAAGTATAAGCATCTTTGAATTTATTGTATTCCGTATTGTTTTGATTAATAAAGTAAGCCAGTGTTCCGAATCCTGCGTAGATAATAGGAATCTTCCAGTATTTTTCATTATAGGCCTGCCCGAGTCCGGGTAAAGCGGCAGAATATAGAGCAGCTTTTTGAGGCGAATGTTTTTTTTCGAGTGAATCTTTTTTGGATATCTTTTGCCGGACTGTATCAGCCCTTTTTTTCTGCTCATTTTGTGCACTTAGAGGCTGACTAAAGGTTAGGAGAACAAAAACCAGTAAAGGGCAAAAAAACAAAGGCTTTAGTCTCACTGCTTTTAATGAAACCAAAACCTTGTTTATTGGGTGTTCCTTTATCATTGATTTATTCACTATTGGCCTCTTTATCTATCAGTGATAAAATTCGTTCCAGGTCTTCGTCCGAGTTAAATGAAATAACGATATTTCCTTTTCCTTTATTGTTCCTGCTAAGTTTGATATTTGTATCCAGTTTTTCTCCCAGATTTTCTTTTATCTCAACATATCTCTGAGGGATCTCCTGCTTCTGTGTTTTTTCTTTTGTCTTTTTCCGGGTAATTTTAGAACCCTCATTTATTTCCCGCACTCTCTGTTCGATTGTTCGTGCTGAAAGGTTATTTTCCAGGATTTCGTCCAGCAATAATTTTTGTTGCTCTTCATCTTCAATATTGATGAGCGGCCGTGCCTGTCCCATTGTTAATTTGTCTTCCCGGACGGCAGATTGAATTTCCGGGGGTAGTTTCAACAGGCGCAGGAAATTTGCAATAGTTGTACGGCTTTTCCCCACTCTTTTGGCCAGCTTTTCCTGGGTCAGGTTAACTTCCTCCAAAAGGCGGTTATAGCTGATGGCAATCTCCATGGCGTTGAGGTCTTCTCGCTGGATATTTTCTACCAGGGTCATCTCAAGCATTTGCTCATCATTGGCGACACGAATATAGGCGGGGATTTCTTCCATACCAGCTATTTTGGCTGCCTTAAGCCTTCGTTCGCCGGATATAAGCTGGTACTGTTCATAACCCAATTTCCGGATCGTAAGTGGCTGAATGATCCCTTGTTCTTTGATGGATTCTGCGAGCTCCTGCAGCGCATCTTCATCTACGCCGTCCCGTGGCTGAAAGGGATTGGTTTCTATATTGCCGATTTTCACGGAGGCCACAGCACCTACCACATAATTCCCCGATATATCTTTTGACGTGATATCGGTTTCCGGGCTTTCGAGTATGGCGCTCAACCCTTTTCCTAATGCAGCTTTTTTCTTACTACTCATTTGCTTTCTCTTTTGTCTTTTCTTCTAACATTCCGTTTTTCAAAAGTATCTCGCGGGCCAGGTTTAAATAATTCCGGGCCCCGGTACTAGAGGCATCATGCGCTATGATCGATTCACCGAAACTCGGGGCTTCGCTGAGCTTGATATTACGGTGAATCAGGGTGTCAAAAATCATTTGCTGAAAATGGGTTTTGACTTCGCTCACTACCTGTTTGGCCAGCCTTAAGCGGCTATCATACATGGTAAGGAGGATTCCTTCGATGTCCAGCTCAGTATTTAACCGTGACTGGACGATTTTTATCGTATTCAATAATTTTCCAAGTCCTTCCAGCGCAAAATATTCACATTGTACGGGGACAATAACCGAGTCGCCGGCTGTTAAGGCATTTACTGTGATAAGACCGAGGGAAGGCGAACAATCAATGATGATAAAGTCATAGTCATTGATCAGGTCATTGGTAACCTGGCGCATCAACTTTTCACGATCCGTCATATTAATGATCTCTATCTCTGCTCCCACCAAGTCAATGTGAGCTGGCAGAATATACAGGTTAGGGGTTTCTGTTTCCTGGATAGAAGATTTGGCATCATGTTCCTCGATTATAGCCTCATAGATACTGGTTTTAACGTTTTTTGGATCGATACCCACTCCGGAAGTCGCATTGGCTTGCGGATCCGCATCAATAATCAAAGTTTTGTACTCCAACACAGAAAAGCTGGCTCCTAAGTTTATAGCAGTAGTAGTTTTGCCTACCCCTCCTTTTTGGTTTGCAATGGTGATGATTTTCCCCATAAAAATTATTAAATTTTAATTGTCACAAATATACAATTTTATTGAGCTATTTTAAAGCAAATCTTGTCCACAGAATTGTTCAATGGCCAATTGGTTGAAAGGCAGCTTGCAAACCAAGATATAAACAATGTTTTTTTGGAAGGAAGAACATAAATGGATTATTTCTGATAGCCCTCCCTGTAATTTATTTCTAACAGGTGTTAAATTTTGCCACCCTATAGAAATAAAAATGTGAGAAATGGGCTATCAGAAATGTAATAAGGTTTTCTTACTTGTTGCGATAATTTTCTTATTGCGTCTTTTCGCTGTTGTCACTCCCGAGATCTTCGAAATCAATGTTAGCGTGAAAAGAGGTGTTAAAAGGGCCTTTTTCTGATTTTTCCGCTTTTTCACTCTCCTCTTTGTTAACATTCTCCTCTGTAGCGATCTCCTGTGACTCCTGAGGTTGCTGATTATCCTCAGATTGGCTGGGCTGCGGCTCGCTTTGCTGTCCCTCTTCGCCATTCTCAGCAGTTACTTGCTGATTGTCATTGATGTACTGAATAGTCTCCCCAAGAGCGTCCTTGAACTTGTCAAAATCTTCCTTGTAGAGGAAAAGTTTGAATTTTTCATAATAGAACTTCCCCTGGTCATTGTTAAACTTTCGTTTGCTTTCTGTTATCGTCAGGTAATACTCTCCTTTTCTTGTGGATTTAACATCAAAGAAATAGGTTCGTTTACCCGCTCTAACGGCTCTTGAAAAAATTTCGTCTCTTCTGCGTGCGTTATTCTCAGCCATTTCCACAATAATTCTTTAGGTTCCTATACGCAAAAGTAAATAAATATGATTTATATCAAAGAATTAGCCCCAAAAATATTGATTTATCAAAAAGAAATATTTGTGTCAATATGCCATAATATTGCTTAAAAAATTGATAGTCAATATTTAAAACATTTTATTTTTTTCCGTTATGCTATAGGGATATATTTTGCCAAAATGTCTTACTTTTGCCTCCTGATTTTAGACTAAATGTTCTTATTGATATGTTAACGAGGCGATTTCTACGAATTAAGGTACTTCAGGAGTTATACGCATATTTCTCCGATACTAACGCCGATTATGCCGACGCTGAAAAGACCTTATTACAAAATATTCAAAAAGTATATGACCTGTATATTTACCAGTTGTCTTATATTTTGGAATTAAGTGATTTTATAAGCAACCTGATTGAGGAGTCACGAAATAAATTTTATCCTACCTATGAAGACCTTCATCCCAATACAAAATTTATCGAAAACCAAATATTACAGCAATTATCCGAAAATCGATCCTTTAAGCGTCATCGCGACCGGTTGAAAATCAATTGGGCCGACCAGCAAAACATGGTTCGTAAATCATTCTTCAAGCTTCGTGAAAGCGATGCCTATAAAACATATATGGATTCCGGTAAGCGAAATTTTAAAGAGGATAAGGAGTTTCTTATAAAGATGGTTCGGGAGGTCATACTTCAGGATGAATTGCTGCAGAATTTTTATGAGGAGAAAAATGTAAATTGGGCTAATGACTTCGATGGCACTATTCTTATGCTTGAAAAAACCTTTCGGAATTTTAAAAAAGAAGATGATGAGTATGCTCCTTTGCCTCAGCTATATACCGCCCCTTATGAAGAGAATAACAGGAATGAAGATGAAGAGTTTATCAAAAAACTTTTGCGAAATGTTGTGTTTAATTCCCGCGAGTATGATGATATGATTGCGCAACGCATTACCAATTGGGATTTTGAACGGATAGCCCTGATGGATATTATTTTATTGAAGATGGCCATAAGTGAGTTTCTGAAATTTGAGACTATTCCCATAAAGGTGACTATGAATGAATATATTGAAATGGCAAAGGTTTTCAGCACCCCTAAAAGTAGTATTTTTATCAACGGTATGCTGGATAAATTGCTTTCGGAATTCAAAGAGTCCGGGAGAATTAAAAAAGTGGGACGCGGCTTAATAAATAAATAGTTCTATGGCAGTTATCAGGGATTTTAAGAGAGACGATTACGAGGCTCTTGGTAATTTGTGGGTGGAGCTGGGACTTGGAAGACCCGAAAGGGGAGATGATTTGACGATAATCGAAGAAACCTTAAGGTTGGGCGGACGTTTGCTTGTGATGGAGGAAAAGAATGAATTAATAGGTACGGCATGGATTACAAATAATGGACGAAGACTTTATCTGCACCATATGGGCATTAAACCTAACAAGCAAAATCTGGGGTGGGGACAATATTTGTTGAAAGAAATTTTGGCTTTTGCCCGCTCCATGAATAAGCAGATAAAACTCGAGGTTCATCAACAAAATGGCCCCGCTCGCAAGCTTTATGAAAAATATGGTTTCGCTGAGCTGGAAGGATACCGGGTATTGATAAACAGAAATACTGCTAAGTAGTATCAAATCAGTTTCTTTTATTACATTTGCTAAAAAAATAACACATGGGTAAGAAACGCTGGATTCTAAGTTTCGTTGCCGTTTTGGCTGTGCTCACAACGGGTTGTGATTTTTCAAAGGATAATAAACTGCCATCGGATGTGGTGAACAATCCCAATTCGGCAGATGGCAAAGAGAGTGAAAAAATGCCGGAGATAACCTTTGAGACCAAAGAGCATGATTTCGGGAAGGTGATAAGCGGCGAAGTAGTCAGCTACAATTTTAAATTTAAAAACACAGGCGATGCTGACCTGGTCATCTCAAAAGTTAGCTCTTCCTGCGGGTGTACAGTTCCCGATTATCCCAAGGAACCAATAAAGCCCGGCGAGGAAAAATACCTGGAAGTCACTTTCGACAGCGAAAACCGGAATGGCTTTCAGAGCAAGACTGTAACAGTGGGGGCCAATACACAGCCCAGTAAAACAACATTGAGAATTAAAGCAAAAGTTATACATCCTTAAAACGAAAAATGATGAATTATTTAAGTATCTTATTAACATCGCAAGGATCAGGTGGTGAAGGTGGAGGAATTGTTTCTTTACTGCCACTTATACTGATCATTCTTGTATTTTATCTCTTTTTTATTCGCCCGCAAATGAAACGGGCCAAAAAGCAACGGCAATTCCGTGAAGCCCTGGAAAAAGGCCAGAAAGTTGTTACGGTGGGCGGAATCCATGGTAAAATTACCGAGGTAAAAGAGAGTCATGTAATGCTGGATGTGGGGAACCAGATTCAGCTTAAAGTGGAAAAATCTGCCATATCTACGGATTCCCAAGACCAGGAAAAACTCAAACAACAGCAGGAAAAGTAAAATAACATCGTGGCAGAATCGGACAAAAAAAAACATAGTGTTGGTAGCAATGGCAACTGGCTGAATTGGTTGATAAAACCTTTTCAGGACCTTCGGTTCAGATATCAACTCTATGTTTTTTTTATTTGTCTCTTGATTTCAGCCTTCATATGGCTTTCTATCAAGTTATCCAAAGAATATACTACTGCTGTCAAACATCCCGTTGAGTATGTTAATCTGCCACAAGACAAAGTTTTGACGAATGAACTTCCCGACCAGGTTTACCTTAAAGTAAAAGGCCGGGGTACTGAATTGCTAAAAGCTCAACTGAGTGAACCCAATGAGCCGCTGAAAATTAACCTTGCGGATGTTCAGTTTGAGAAGCAGGGAGAATACACTTATTCGGCTCAAGTTCCCGCGGTATGGTTTATATCGCAAGTTGCCCGCCAATCAAAATATTATGATAAGCTGGTAGATATTAACCCGGATACCCTGGTTTTTCGGTTTGAAGAGTTAAAGTACAGAAAAGTGCCTGTTAATGCGCAATTGGACTATCAATTGGACCACCAGGTTTGGCTAAGGGAACCCCTTAGCATTTCTCCGGATAGCGTGGTGATTTCCGGTATTGAAAGGGCTGTGGATACGGTAAATGCTGTTCCTACTGAAAAAATTGATCTGGGAACGGTAAGAAAGAAAATTCAGCGGGCGATTGAGTTAAAAGAATTTCCTACGCGGTTTCTCAAATTGGAGGAGGATTCTGTGACTATTAAATTACTAGCCGAAAAATACACCGAAGCACAGGTTACTATCCCGATTCATACCGATACACCGCAAAGCGTAAAACTAAAGACTTTCCCCGAAACGGTGACTATTACTTACCGGGTATCCCTGGAGAAATATGAAAGAGTAGATGGTTCCAATTTTCAGGCGAACGTGAGATACCGTCCGGGCAGCGGGCAGTTTTTGACCGTCGAAATAGTCCGAAAGCCCGAATATGTCCGTATTACGGAATTGGAGCCGAAAGAAGTGGAATATATATTATTACAATGATACGGGTAGGACTTACCGGTAATATTGGGAGTGGAAAAAGTACGGTGGCTCAAATTTTCTCGGTGTTGGGAGCCCCTGTATATCATGCTGATTACGAATCGAAGAAATTTCTTACCGACTCTCAAATTAAGGATGAAGTGCGTAATATCTTTGGGGAATGCGTGTTTGATAACGATGAGATTGACCGTAAAGCTCTGGCAGATGTGGTTTTTAATGATGAGTCCCGCCTAAAACAACTCAACCGGATTCTGCACCCTTTGGTCAAAGAAGATTATCTGCGTTGGTGCGACGAGCATAGGCAATACACCTATACGATCCAGGAAGCGGCTATCCTTATTGAGAGCGGATTTTATCGATGGATGGATTATGTAATTGTAGTTACGGCGCCGCGGGAAATACGCACTAAACGAATAATGCAAAGGGATAGCGCGACCCGTAAACAAGTGGAAAGTCGTATGCAGAGGCAGTTCACTGAAAAAGAGCTGAAAAAATATGCCCATTTTGTGATTGACAATGGCGGAAAAGAATTAGTTATCCCCCAGGTCCTGGAGATTCATAGAAAGCTTGCGGATATTAACGGTTAAGAAGTTTTCGTTTTCAAGATTTCTTTTAAGTATACTGCTTGCCGACCAATTTGCCTTACCGAACCCGCTAACTTCCTCACTTCGTATGTAGCTGTGTCAAATCTTACAGAAAGCTTACGGCATTCGCCAAAGTGGACTCGACAGTAAAGAAAACATATAGATATCTACTTCCTGCCTACTCCTCTTTGCTTACATTCGCCCAAAATTCGCGATGTGGTTGCCTAAATATGTTGACCTAAATCGAGTTATAAATCAAAACAGTCAACATGGCAACGCGAGAGAATTATAAAAAATTAACCGAAAGGCAGCGTAGAAATCGTTATTTTAGTGAAGAATTTCGCCGGCAAAAA
>JAIPAH010000002.1 GCA_021740175.1 Bacteroidales bacterium | reverse complement strand
TTTTTGCCGGCGAAATTCTTCACTAAAATAACGATTTCTACGCTGCCTTTCGGTTAATTTTTTATAATTCTCTCGCGTTGCCATGTTGACTGTTTTGATTTATAACTCGATTTAGGTCAACATATTTAGGCAACCACAAGAAAGCAAGTAGGTCGTATTTTTTATAAAACCTTATTTTCATTTCCCTGACCTTAGTAGCCAGATATTCAGCCCAATAAATGCAATCTTATTGATCTTTTCGTATAGTACGCTACCGTTTACAGGATCAATAAGGTTAGTGGGTGGTTTGGGGTATGGCAGGTTACTAAGGTTGAACACCGGGGAATAAGGTTTTATTTTCCCGGAGAGGTATTCGCGTGCCTGATTTTCGGTCGCTTATTATAGCCTATATCCGGATTGTTGGAGCGGTATTGCCGGATAAATTCGTTTTCTTTTTGGTTGACCTCCTGCTGCGTGGCATCTTCCGATTCCCACAGGATTTGCTTGCGGATAGTGAAATCGCGTTTCTGCTCCCGCGAAAAATCTTTTTCTATTAAGGCACTATCCGCACTGCCAAAGTAATTCAGCGTATCGGTAATGTCCTGTCCGATTTAGATTTTGCCGTTAGGGTAGGTGATTTTGTAGATGGTTTTCATGGGTACGTTTTGTAAGCATCCCCATAGCTCGGACATTTAAAACTTTAGTTATAATTATCAAAAAGCTACACTTATTTTCTAAAGAGTATTATTATTGAACTCTTGTATCATCAAGGTCTTCAACTTGCTTTTTTAATAATCTATATTCCATTACCAAATATCCAAAAAACTCTAGACCAGTTATACCAGTAGGTTTGAATAACTCCCAAAACTCTTGTAGGTATTTAATAATCTCTAAAATAAAAATTTTAACTTCTTGCAGGATAATTTGAGCCGATCCGCGAATTTTTTTAATTAATTCATTTCCACGTGCTCTTACATCTTCAGAGAAGATTATTGCACCAGTTCCAATAGCCAAAACGCTAATAATTAACCAAGAAGGCAATTTTTTAAGCATCTCATACGAGCCTTGAATTAAAAGACCAACAGCCCTAATCAATTCCATAACAATATCTCCTATTACTTTAAGAACAATTGTAATTATGTTGTAAAAATATTCTATGATTTTCATACTTACTCCGAGAATACAAAAAGATATAAATCCAGTGTTATAAGAAGTAATGATATTGTTAGTTGTTTGTATATTCCAGCATTTTAAATTTTCTTGAGCTTTAAAATGCTTGTCATAAGAAATAATAGAATGACTTTTAGTATGAAGAGCCAACGCTAGGTAGGGCACATCATCATTATCCATATGACCTATAATGTTATTTGCTTTTTTCCATTCTTCAATCCAATAAGCATCTTTTATTATTATTTTATCAAGCAATAAGCTAGAGTAGTACTTGGCTAAATCTTTATTTTTAATAATAATATTTTCAATTTTATCTAATAATTCTTCCTGCAATTTTGGAGGAGCATAAATATCTATATAGTCCGTATTTAGAAGATTGTATACAAACGTTTCTTTTATTGGAGTTTGATTAGTAACTGCGGCCTTAATTTGACCAAAAATAAAATTATTGTCTATGACAATAGAAAAGCGGAATTTGGAAACTTCTTTAAATCTCACTAATTCATCCTGTAGAATTTGTTTTACAGATGAAACAAAGTCATTTCCCAATGTTGTTACAACCGACTCCCATTCCTTATCAAAAGATGGGTATTTAGTGTTTAATCTCGCTCTAAGGTTATCTTTTATATTTAATATTTCTCTTTGCTCCATAATACTACGAATTAAATAATGCTAGCCGAATTTGTCAAATATTTTTTGTTTATCAAATATATAACCTGATGTTACAGTTTTACCAAATCGTACACTTTTAATTCTTCCATTAAAAGCATCTGTAGATATAAGCTGATTTCTTAAATGGTTGAGTGAATAATAATCATTTTCTATAAGTTTTTGTTCATTGATATATTTTTGATAAATTTTACCAAGTCCAATAATGAGTTCGGGACCTTCTATTTTATAATCCTCGTTTATATTTATTATTTGTTTATCCTTTAGCTCCATAAATTTTTCCCAAAATTTTACCAATTCATATGATGATTCTTCCTTTTTGTGGCTATTATTTGAAATCTCTAATTTATTTTCCTTTTCCACATTTATATTGTTAAACTCCTCCAAGATTAGTGAGTAGTTCTTAAACAACCTGTATTTTATAAGCTTTATTGGATATTTAATACTTTTTGCTCGTTTGTAATCATTTGTTTTAAAGTATTTTGATATCAAAATTAATTCAATTGGCTTTTTTGTGTTAATATTAATATCCGATATTATCTTTTTTGATTGCATTATAATGAAGTCTAGATTATCTTCAATAAAATCTACATAATCAAATATTTGATTTCTTATGTTTTTGTCATATTCAACTTTCAATTCAATAACAACAAATCTTTTTTCTGAGGGGTTAAAAGCGAAAAAATCAATTCTACCACTAGTTTGCTTTGCTCTTACCTCACCTTGTAAGGTAAATTCTTTTTGTATTAGTTTTAAATCAGGAAAGATTTTACTCCAATTTCTATAAAATATTCTAGATAAGTCTCTCTCATGGAGATTTAATTCTCGGTGTTTAGCTTTTTGATTTAAATCTATTAGATGCATTTTAATCCAAATTTAAATAAATATTTTGAAAATCATATATTTTTTATCCCTCACCCCAACACCTCTCTCGCCAATTTCCGCATAATCATCAGATGTTTCATCAGCCAGGCGAATAGTTCCTTTTTATAGTTTTCGTCGTTCAGGACGCGTTCTTTGTCGTGATCTCGGTATACGGCCACGCGGGAAGCTTTCCTGTTGCCAAGCGGCTCCCATGAGAGATTTTTAGTGCCCAGGGCTTCCTCAACCTTATCTTTGTTATCAAGTAATATCTGATAGCGTTTTTGGTTTATTTCGGTTTCCGGGTTGTCTAGGTATATCTCCACTCTTATTTGATTATTCTGTGCCATAGCAATGTTTGCGCTGACACCAGTTTTTCCACCGGCGCTGTATAGCCAGGTATCTTTAGTAGTCTTCCGGTTTTTAGCCCAATCCACGCCATTTTTGGCGAGGTAATCCAGGAATTCCTGCCAGAACTGGCGTCGGTAGCGGTGGCGGGGTCCTTCTTCGGTTCCGAGAAACTGCTTGACCTTGTTCAGGAAATCGCTGGGCTGGGCCTCCACGATAAATCGTGCCGCCGGTTTGGACTGGTCGATACGCAGCACCTCTGGCCGCACGAGGAAAAACGACACCTCATCGCTGGAGATGTCATTCAGCCAGTCTACGGCATCCTTGTGTTCCTGACGGATGTTGGGTGTTATCCATATCACCACCGAAGCGTCCAATCCGGCAGCGTATGTAATAATCTGTCCCAGGTGTTTATGGTCGCTGTATTCGAGCTGGTTTTCTATGGCCACGCGTTTATCGGTTCCTTCGATCGTGCCATAGATATCAAGGTTAAAATCCCCCACATCCTTTTCCGTACTATCAATTTCAATGGGAATTCCGATAGCTTCGGAAAGTTGTTGGGCGTTATCAGCGAGCCAAGGGGTGAAATCCCTGGCTTCGTTTTTCCATAGTTCGTGGGCGTCTATGATTTTGATATGGCCTAAGTCCGGATTGCTCATGATGCAGGTTTTTGATAATATGGTTAAGACTCAGTGATTTGTTAAACCGTAAATATAACAAAACTTTTGGGTAAGGCAATCACTGATACATGGTGTAATTTTGGATTGTAGCATTTCCCCGTTATAGTTTCTGTTTTAATCTTCCCCTCCAGTTTTATAGCCTATTTTTGGCCTGTTTTTATCAGGTTCTTCTTCTTGCATTAATTCTCTTATTGCTTTAAAAATCATTTTGAACTGTTTGTCGTATTTGGATTCCAGTTCATAGATTTTGCGTTCAAGGTCTTTATGTGTCGACAGAATTTCTCTTAATTTAACAAATGCCCGCACGATTAATACACTTGTTTGAATGGCGGTATCTGTATTCAATACATTGGCCAGCATGATAGTTCCATGTTCGGTGAAGGCATAAGGGTTTGTGTTTGAATATTTCAACTTTTCGAGGTGATCGCAATTTGCGATCACCTCCAGCTTTTCTCCGTTTGTCAGTTGCAACATGAAATCCTTCGGAAATCGTTTTTTGTTTCGTTTTACCTGTTCATTTAGTCTGCTTGTTGTAACTCCAAATATTTCGGCCAGGTCACTATCCAGCATTACTTTTTGTCCCCGAATAATTACTATGGCCTTGTAAATTCTTTCTGTTGGTATAATGCTTTTATTTTCCATAAGGTATGCTTTATCGGATTAAAGGCTATCGCATTTTGCGATCACCTTTATAACAAATTCATTTTTTAAGTCCTTTAGTTTACTATCGATATTAAGATTGAAAACTCCGACCTTATTCTCCGTACTATCAATCTCAATGGGAATTCCAATGACTTCGGAAAGTTGCCGGGCATTTTCAGCGAGCCACGGGGTGAAGTCCCTGGCTTCGTCCTTCCATAGTTCGCGGGCTTCGACGATTTTGATATTTCCTAAGTCCGGGCTTCTCATGATGCAGGTTATTTGTTAAACTATAAATATAAGAAATGTTTTCGGAAAGGCAATTTGGAAGGAACGATTTGGTGGGTTGAATGTATGGATTTCGCCCTAAATAGCAAATCAATTTTAAGGAAAGATTTTATTGACGAGATTAATTTTAGAATCTATGTCATTAAAGTAATCTACGTATTTTGTCAAATCTGAGTCAATCCAATTGAGCAAATCATATATTTCATCTTCAATGTGTTTTGCGTGAGAAAATTCCACATGCACATTGTTAAAGCAGATGGGCTCATTGTGATACACACGGTTACGAAACTCACGTATAATATTAAGTTTTTGATTTATAAACCTTCTGTTGGCATATGCTGGTTTGTTGGGGAAACCCTGTATAGGGGAACCACCTACAAGCCGGTAATGATGTGGGTCATAAAGGCTGGTCCAGAATCCCAATGACTGCTCGGCAACAACTTTTCCTGCCGTAATGGGGCTCCCCTTTCGTCTTATTGCACGTTCAGCTTTTTGTACACTTTTCTTTAGAAAATAATTGGATGATGAAAGGCTTTGATCACTCATAAAACCCGACTTTTCAGTAATGATCCAATTTGGGTTTGAGAAATATATAGCAACGCATTGATAAACCGTATTTCTGAAAAAAATTTCAAATAAGTTAAGGACAGGATAAAATTCTTGAGAAACTCTGAGATTAATCCTGTAGAGCTTTTGCGCTTTAGAATGTGAGCCTGTGGCTTGCAGAAACCTATTGAGTCTTGGTTTAGATAGATAATATTCCAGCTTTGTATAATCCATTTTTTATTTCTTGCATATCATACTTATATGTTATATCTTTGTACTGTTATGCTTGATTAAGCCTCTTTCCTTCGGGAAACGTAATCAAGTTTAAGAAATTAAAGCCTCTGAGTAATCAGGGGCTTTTTTAGTATCGAAGAGTTCCTTTTTGTAGTTTTCGTCGTTCAGGACGCTTTTCTCGGTACTATCAATCTCAATGGGAATTCCAATGGCTTCGGAGAGTTGCTGGGCGTTTTCGGCGAGCCACGGGGTGAAGTCCCTGGCTTCGTTTTTCCAGAGTTCGTGTGGTTCCACGATTTGGATATGGCCTAAGTCCGGGTTGCTCATGATGCAGATTGTTTGTGATGTGGTTAAGATTCAGTTGTTTGTTGAACTGTAAATATAAGAAACATTTTTGTAAAAGCAATTGGAAGAAAGCCGAAGCTACATGCAGCTTTTGATGTGGTGTTATGGATATGCTCAACAAAGACCTTCCATCTTATCCCACCCGCGGTGCCCGCCCAGAAAGCTGGAAGGTCATGTGCAACAACCTGCCAGATCTTGGAGATAGCCTTGCGGAACGATTGAGGTGGCAGGTTTTTTTTAGTCCGGATATAGAACATCGGGCCCGAGACCCGGGAATATTATATCGGAATTCTTTTGGGATTTTCTCTTTGCTATTATATCGTACCGGAAATTTGTTTTTATTCAATGAATGGTTAGAAAATGATGTTGAATATCAATAAAAAACACCCTACCTTTGTTATGGTTACCGTAATGGTCATCAAAAACAAACATTGGAAATGAAAGATAACAATATAGATATCATAAAAGAGCTGAAAACAATCCTAAATAAAGAACTTAACGGGCTTGTTAAGGAAGTGATTTTATTTGGTTCTCAATTGGATGATACAACTGACAAGCATTCCGATTATGATATCCTGATTATTGTTGATTCGGAAATCACCCCTCACCTGAAAGACGAGGTTATTTCATTGTGTTATGAAACAGATTTAAAATATGGTATCCTGACAGATACACATATTTTATCTACCCATGATATCAATTCCCTAAGAGGGAAACAACCTGTTTTCGCGGAGGCTATGAATAATGGAATACGTGTATGAGTTTAAATGAAGAGGAGCGAAATGAACTCATTGATTATCGCCTGAGTCAGGCTGAAGAATCAGTTGAAGAAGTTAGTATTTTATTGAATGCCGATAAATTGAGAGCTGCGACCAGCAGGATATATTATGGGATATTTTATGCAGTAATGGCCCTTGCCCTTAAATATGAATTCAAAACTTCAAAACATCAGCAATTAATTGGATGGTTCAACAAAGAATTCATCCATACCGGTTTGTTTGACAAAATATATGGTAAAATATTACGCAAAGCTTACCAGTATCGTATAGAAGGTGATTATGAACCGATGAGCCAGCTCGATAAAGAGGAAGTTGAAGCATTATACATAGATATGAAGACGTTTATCCAACGCGTCCGAAAATATCTAAAGTCCTGATAAATCACCAAAGCTATGATAAAGTGGTAACCTGTGGCCTGACCTTCCACCTTCTTCCACGCGCACTGCCCACGCAGAAAGCTGGAAGGTCAGGAGCAACAACCTGCCAGCTCTTGGAGAAGGCCTTGTGGGGTGATTGAGGGGGCAGGTTTTGATTAAAAGTATGTTGGGATTTGTGTTTTGGTGCTTTTTTGAGATTTGATATTTTTCTACCAATGACAACTTGTTGTAAATGGTTGTCTTTCTTATTATAATATCCTTTGGAAGCTGTCCAAAAAGGTAAAAAATTAACGTTAAAGTACCTTTGTAAAGCCCGACTAAAAAATGAAATTCAGTGATATTCAGCAACTTCCCTTCAGGGAATTTAAGGGTAAAAGTTGCTGAATATCATCTTATAAGGCTTTTTGGACAGCTTGCGAAATCAGTGAAAATTGCTGGAATAATTGAATTTTGAATAGATATTTTTTATATTTGATAAAAATAAATTGGTTTTTATAAGAAAGCTATTCTGAATCAGGAATTCAATATAAAACTAAGATTATGAAAAAAACTAAATCCTTTTTAACCGTCATCTGCTTGATACTTTCCGGTATTTTAATAAACTCACTAAGCAGTTACTCAATCAACACTTACGTATTTAAAGACACCCTTTTGTCACAAAAAGGATCTGAAGAAGACTCCCCGGATTCCATTGAACCAGACTCATGTCAATGGAAAAGTCCCTCAGCGGTAACGCTTACAAAAAAAGACTTTAATAAAGGGACGTTTGTTTCGGTAATGGATTTGTTACAAGCCCGTGTTCCGGGGCTGTCTTTGAGCCGTATTAACGGATACCCGGGTAGTGATTATAACTTCAACATCAGGGGAGCCTCGACTACCAGCGGGTTAAATCTTCCATTATTTGTGATTGACGGAGCGGTTTACGATGAAGAAAATTTTTATACTGAAAATAATGCTCTTCTCTATTTGAATTCAAATGATATTGAGAGCATCACTGTTCTTAAAGATGGGGCCGATGTAACCCGTTATGGATCGAGGGGTGCCAACGGGGTGATTTTGATCAACACAAAAAAACCTTCGCAAAATGAATCCTTTCAATTAAGCTACAAGGGCGAAATGTCTCTAAACACCAATCCTTCGTCTATCCCGGTTATGGGAGCCAATAAATTCGAAAGCCTCGTACGGGAGCGCTACCCGAATAATGACACGGTCTTAAATCTGCTTGGAAATACCAATACGCCATGGCAGGACAAAATTTTCCGCCAGGGAATCGGTCATAAGCATTATCTGGGAGTCTCAGGTCATCTCAAGTCTATTTCTCTACCTTTCAGGGCTTCTATTGGGTTTGATGACCAACAGGGAACCCTCAATACCACAAACCTCTCCCGAACGACTGCCTCATTAAGATTCACCCCGTCATTTTTTGATAACCACCTGAAAACCGATATCAACATGAGGGGTTTGTATATGGACAGCCACAACCCATTGCAATACCATTACGGCAGCCCCAGGAATGTGAATTCATTACAACACGCATTAATGTTTAATCCGACGCAACCTGTGTATAGTGAATACGATCGCAATAGTAATGCTTACTTCGTCGACTTACCAAGAAATCCAAAGAGATTTAATGAAGTGACAGCCGAAATCAAACAGGGACACAGAGCTTATTTTAACCTGGGGCTGAATTATCAAATTCATTCGATTCCTGAACTTACTGCAAACGTTCAATACAGCTACATGGATCGTAAAACTCAAAGAATTGACCGGCGCTGGTCATCGAATCATTCCCAGAACATGTCCCTCTCGAAAGATACGACACAACAATCCGATCAATTTTTCAGGGGAAGCCTTACTTATTCTGAATCCTTTGCTGCTATCAATTCCGACATTAATTTTAAGGCAGGATATGAGAATCAGATTATAACAAATCATCAGTATTCCTTTTTACCGGAGTTAGAAGACGAAGAATATACTTACTCCTCGGTGTTTGCTCAACTAAATTATGACCTTAAAAACAGGTATTTCCTTCAAATGGCTTTCAGCCGTGATTGGAATTCAGTTTTTTACGGGACGGAGTCTTACGCCAACTATCCGGGGGGTTCCCTTTCCTGGCGAATGGACCGGGAACCGTTTTTCAATTCCGATGGACTTATAAATCAGTTTAAGCTTTATGCAAGTTATGGAGCATCAGGTCGTCTAGCTACAAATTTTCTATTTATGTACGATAATGATGCGAATAAAGGATATCCCAAAACATCATCTTTAAGTGCCGGATTAACTTTCAGCATGTTAAGTAATAGAATCGCCGGAAGCTTCAATTGGTATCAGCGCGAAACGGATAGATTTGCCAATTACTTGACAGTTATAAATAGAACAGTTATAAATAAAGGAGTTGAATTGAACCTCAATGGGTACCCTTTACGTCAGAAGGACTTACAGTGGCATGCAGGAATTAATTTGACTGCCAATACCAATAAGATTGAATCGCTAAAAAACGAATCACGCAGCGAGACATCCCTGACATATGGTGCTATCAAAGGAGGGGGATTAAATGCAGATGTTCTGATACTTAACCCCGGGCATGCTATTGACTCGTATTACCTGTATGAGCAAAAATACGATAACAACGGGGAACCCATTGAAGGAGAATATGTGGATCAAAACGGCGATGGAGTCATTAATATTGAAGACAGACACATTTCTCAAAACGTATCACCGGATTTAGTACTTGGATTCTATTCCGATTTCAATTACAAAGACTTTGAATTCAGTTTCGCGGGCAGAATATGGTCAGGTAATCATGTTTACAACAATGTGGGCTCTTATCACTCATCATATACAAATCTATATCATGAAGATGGCTATTTGCAAAATCTGACAGCGAACTATCAGCATTTTGATCAAAGACAGGTGTTTTCCAATCATTACCTGGAAGATGCTTCTTTTCTTAAGATTGACCGGTTAACAATAGGATATGATCTGAAAAATCTTTACACAGGGAAGATGAATTTAAAAATTTACGGTTCGATACAGAATGTGTTTACAATTACCGATTACAAAGGCCTTGACCCCGAGGTGCCATCGGGAGTTGATTATTTGCAGTACCCCAGGCCAAGGGTTTTCAGGGTTGGAGTGAAGGCGGATATTTTGTGAAATTAGTAAGGTTTTGTCATAAAATTTAATGAGTCCATTCTAAAAAGCTTTATAAGCCCTAATCCCGAAGCTTCGGGACTAAAGGGGACTTTTGCAAGCTGCTGATTTTTAGCAGTTAGGGGTAAAAATACTAAAAATCAGCAGCTTGATGGCTTTTTAGACCAGACTCAAACATCATTCTTTTGGCAGCAACCCTCTCCTCTTTCTCAATCCAGAGGATAGACAATTAATGACTACGAATGACAACTGAATGACTTCTTCAACCCGGTTCCCGAGACACGAAACGGAAAGACCTTCCATCTGCTCCACCAACAATGCCCGCGCAAAAAGCCGGAAGGTCATAATAATAAATTACTACAAATTACTCTCACCACTCACTACTCACTACTTGTCACTTCTTCTCTCTCTCACTGCTGAAGATTTCCTGGACGCTCCCTTCACATCCTCCAGGATCATATAGAGACTGGGAACAATCACCAGGATAATTCCGGTAGCAAAGACAATCCCGAAGCCGAGGGATATAGCCATAGGTATCAGATGGGTAGCCTGGCGCGAAGTTTCCAGGATAATGGGTGTGAGGCCGCCGAAAGTGGTTAAGGTTGTCAGGATGATGGGTCTGAAACGCCGCAATCCTGCTTCATGAATTGCTTCAAATGCCGTATGATCGGAGCGCCGTTTGTTAGCATAATCGATCATGATCAAGGAATCGTTCACTACTACCCCCGACAGGGCGATAACACCCATCAAGCTAACCAGCGAAAGGTCAAAGCCCAGCAAAATGTGGCCAATCACAGCTCCGAAGATACCAAAAGGAATAGCTCCCATCACGATCAAGGGTTGCAGGTAACTACCGAAAGCTACGGCTAATAAAGCATAAATCACCATCAAAGCTAACGCAAAGCCCCCGTAAAGCGCTTCGGTGGACTCCCGCATTTCGGCCTGGCTCCCTTCAAAGCTCCAGGTCATACCGGGATAATCGGCCCGCAACTGGGGGAGAACCTCCGTTTTTATCGATGCCATCACCCGGGATATTGCATTTTTCGGTTCAACATCCATACCCACCGAAATCACCCTGCGGCCGTCGCGACGGTGGATACTCGTAAAAGCCTCCCCCTCTTTCAGTTTTACGACATTCATCAAAGGAACTTCTTTTCCTTCAGGCGTTTCAATAACAAAATCTTCGAGGTGATGAATATCTATTCGCTGTTCTTTGAGTAATTTCACGCGTACTTCTATCTCGTTGGTGCCCCGCAGCTGACGCATAGCCAGGGCCCCGTAAAAAGCATCACGTATCTGCCGCCCTACATCCGAAGGTGTTAAGCCTAGACTCCTTCCTTCCGGGAGCAACTTAAAGTCAAATTGTTCTTTACCCTTGTTGTAGTTATCATTTATATCACGTGTAGCCTCAAAAGCTTCCATATCTTCAGAAAAATCCTCATGCGCTTTTTCCAGCACCTCGATGCTGGAGTGGCTCAAATCCACACTAATATCCTGCTGCCAGCCGCCCGGTCCTCTTTCAGCTTCGAAGGTAATCTGGTCCACACCCTCTATGTCGCCAATCTCATCACGCCATAATTCGATAACTTCCTGGGCTAACATCTCCCGCTCATCCGGAGGTTTCATTACAATCTCCACATCAATAAAACTCTGACCGCGAATATTCGTTTTTATTCCCTCGGCCGCAAGTTCCAGGTTATTTTCATCAAACATTTTCCGGCTGGATTGTGTGATTTCTTTCGCCACTTTTTCAGCTTGCCGCGGGGTGGTGCCTACAGGCAGGCTTACCCCGGCTTCAATCTCGTCAGCGGCTACCTCCGGCATCATGATGATACCCATGTGGTCGCTATAGCTGTATGCACCAACCATCAATAATGTGGAAATCGCTATGCTGAGGGTAATATAACGGTGACGCAAACAAAATTCCAGGAACCTGCGATAGTACTTATCCACGAATCTGCTGAAGATACTGCCAAAAGCTTGTTGCCACTTTTCAATTGAACGACCCACGATATTGGAAGACTTGCTTTTGCTGTGGCCAAGATGGGCCGGAAGGATAAACAAAGCCTCCAGCAATGAGATGGCCAGCACAATGATAACCACTGCGGGCAGCGGCCACCAGAATTTACCCGTAGTTCCGGGAATGAAAAGCAACGGTATAAAGGCAATAATATTGGTAAGGATGCTGAAAGTCACAGGGCGAACAATATCGCGCGCTCCGGCAATGGCAGCATCAACAAAACCCATCCCTCTCTGCCTGAAATGATAGATATTTTCACCTACCACAATGGCATCATCCACCACAATACCAAGAGCTACCAGGAATCCAAACATCGATATCATGTTGATGCTTATTCCGAATGAAGGCATAAACACCAGTCCCCCGATAAAAGAAATCACCATACCCATCATCACCCAGAAAGCCAGGCGGTATTCCAGGAAAAGGCCCAGGATGAGCAAAACAATCACGATGGCTATAACACCGTTTTCAGTCAGCAGGGATAAGCGGTCCCTGTAATCTTCGGCCCGATTACTGTCAATGCGATATTCTACGCCGGGCGGGAGCCTTTTCTCAAAATCCTTTAGGATGCTCTTTACGTTACTGGCGATATCAAGAGGCGACTGATCACCAATCCGGTAAATCGAGAGTCCAACGGAAGGTTGTTGATTGAATTGACCGTGGAAACCGGATTCATCGAAACCGTCAGTAATTTCCGCTATATCATCAAGGGTAACCGCAGCCCCTGTTTCGGAAGTTACAACTTCAATTTTTCCGAATTCTCTTGCCCATTGCTTACGTTCCTTCATACGCAGAAGAATCTCCCCGGCATTCGTTTCCACCGAACCTGCAGGAATATCCCTGCTTGAGCGGGCAATGATATCGGCCACCTCACCAAGCGTTAGGTTATATTCACGTAACTTTTGGCGGGGTATTTCCACATGGGTCATGTAATCGGGCACAAAACCCTGCTCTACCTGCGTTATTTCTTTATTACTAAGCAACCGGTCGCGAAGCTGCTCGGAGAGCTTACGCAGGGTCCAGATATCAACATCCCCATACAAAGCGATATTCATAACATCCCGCTGGCGTGATTGGAGTCTTACTTCGGGTTCCTCGATGTTATCCGGGAAGGTGCGTATCCGGTTTACGGCCTGGTCTATATCCTGAAAAGCTTTCATACGATTAGTTCCGACCACCAGTTCAATACTTATCTGCCCATAGCCTTCATAAGCTGTGGAGGTCACCTCCTTGATGCCCTGAACACCTCTAATAGCCTCTTCCACCGGCAACAGGATACCTTGTTCCACCTCCGCAGGTGCAGCTCCGGGGTAGACGACAGTAACCTCCACCATATCCAGTTGGAATTGCGGGAACACCTCTTTCTGAATATTGTAAGTCGTATAAAGCCCTCCCCCGATCAGGATAATCATCAATAAGTTAGCGGCAATAGCGTTACGAGCCATATAGGCTATAGGCCCTTTCCCACCATTACCCGATTCATTATTTGAATTGGAACTCTTCATGAATGTCTCCTCCTGTTTTCGATTCTATATTTACTCGTCACCGGTCGATGAATTATTATTCACGGTAGTATCTGATTTTACACGCAACTTAGCTCCGTCGGCCACGGTACTGAGATTGGTGGTTACCACCTTATCGCCATCGCTCAATCCTTCGCGGATGTAAGCGTTTTCAGCGTCACGGGTCATAATATCCACATCCTGAATCCGCAGCTTTTCATCTTCCATAACCCATACGGTTTCATTCTTGCGGACATAATCCCGGTTAAGGCGAATTACGTTCGTAACCCGTTTCCCTTTTATTTTAGATTGCACATAAGAGCCTATCATCAAAGCAGGTTTCTCTTCATTTTTAGCATTGTAAGCCAGCGGGTCGGGGACATTCACCAGCACCCTGGCCATGCGGGTCTCATCCTCAAGCGAGCCGACCAACCTGTAAAGATAACCCTTGCGATATTCTCCTTCAGGCCATGCCGAACGGTTACGCACCAATACATCCGAGCCCGTTGCCGTATCGCCTTCGGGAAAAGAAATCCAGCGAAGTTTGGAAACCGGAACGGTAGCTTCTACCCAGTAGGTCTCTCTCCCGACAAGCCGTCCCAGGTTTTGTCCGGGTGAAACCTGTGATCCGACATTCACATTACGGCTAAGAATATGGGCATCAAATGGGGCTTTGATAGTAGTTCGGTTTAATTCCAGCTTCGCTTGTTCCACAGCCGCTTTTGCGGATTGAACGCGCGAGCGGGCAGCATTCAGCTGGGGTTTTCGTAGGACCAAATCCTTGTTCTTCTCCGACAGCGTTTCGTCAATAAGCTGGTAATCTTTCTCAGCCACAGTCTGGCGACCCATCTCCACGTTCAAATCGGCCTGAGCCTGCAGCAATTCACTTTTCCGCTGCTCAAGGGTGTTTTTGTAATCCGACGGGTCGATCTGCAGAAGCACTTCTCCTTTCTGAACATAGCCACCGGGTGTAAACGCGTCGGAGCGTTCCATGATTTCACCGCTCACCCGTGGACTCAGCACAATGTCCTGCGATGGTTCCACAGTGCCCATCGCTTCAATTTCGGGACGATAAGTGCCTTTTTCGACTTCGATAACATTCACCAGCATGGCGGTTTGCTTTGTTGCTCCAGCACGTTTTGCTGTAGGCTCCGTGGAAAAAATTACCAGAACCACTACGGCAGCTACAGCTAAGGCAGCCAAACTGATGATAAGCGTTGTTTTTTTCTTCATGATCGTTTGTTCTTTGTTCTGTGTTCCTTGTTCTGTGTTCCATCTCAAACGCCCTACCGTTCCTCCGTATGCGACATTGGATTATGCCGATACTACATGAGATTCGGCGGAAACTTCAGGAATCCCTTTTACCCAGGGCTCCGTTTCGCTTCGCTATACTCCACCTTTATCCCGTGAAATTACGAAGCTGGGCTACAAAAATCATCGCCCCTCCAGGGCTCAAGAATTTCATGTATATACAATCAATTACAACAAATTACCACTAATTGCTACAAAATTACACTCTAACACGAGAAGCAATTCACTAAAGTCATAACCAATTGTCAGAACGAATCCGGAATACGAAACACGAAATCCGGTAACTCTCATCCCATCACACTTCGCCCTATCGCCAATTCGCCTCCTCGCCAGCTCGAATCATCGCTTTTCAACTAGCTACTCCTTCGTCCACCGAAGCTTTAGCGGAGGTGGAACTCACTACTCATCACTCACTACTCATCACTCACTACTCATCACTCACTACTCATCACTCACTACTCACTTCTCACTACTCACTTCTCACTTCTCACTTCTCACTACTCACTTCTTCCCTCCCCGTCTCAAACCCTCCGGCCAGGGCACGATACAACGTTATACGATACTCCAACAGGGTCATGCGGGCCGAGAGCAAATCCCGCTGCAAACGCTGCTTCTCATCCAGAGCCGTCAAGACGTCCAGGTAATCGCTCATACCATTGAAATACTCCAGCCTGAGTTGCTCATAGCTTTGCTGTGCCATTTCAAGCTGCTTTTGTATGCTTTCAATCTTCTCGCGTTGTTTTTTCTCCTGCACCAAGGCATCCTCCACTTCGCGATAAGCAGTAAGAACGGCTTGCCCGTATTGGTATAGGCGTTGTTTCTTCACAGCTTCAGCACGATCTACTTCAGCTTTTCGCTGCCCGGCGTAAATGAGCGGAGCAAACAGGTTCCCTCCAAAGGAACTTACCCAACCGTTTAAAATATCCTCCACATTGTTTGAACTTGCCGTAGATGACAGGGAGGCGCTTAATGACAGCCTGGGATAACGATTACTAATAGCTGAAGCCACATCCTTGTCGGCTGCCTTCAGTGCATTGAAAGCACTCTGCACATCCGGACGACGCCGCAGCAACTCTGCCGGCAACCCGGTTTCAGGTAATGGCGGCATATCCGGCAAACTATCGCCCTGGTAATTGAAGGCTTCCTGAGGGGGGTGGCCTGTGAGTACAGCCAGCCGGTTTTCAAGTACCTCCACGCCGGCCTGCAATGTAGCTTTCTGTTCGCGGGTGCTTTCCAGCAATCGTCTCTGACGTAAAATATCTACACTTCGGATTTGACCACTCCCGAAACGTGCTTTAAGAAGCCGTAGCGTCTTTTGGTTGGTTTCGATTTGATGGTTGATCAGCTCCAGCTGATTGCGGGTTTCCAGTAGTTGAAACCATGTGCGGGATATCTCAGCAGAGAGCGACAGGGCTGCCGTTTTATAATCCCAGCGTGTAGCTTCGGCCCTGAAGCGTTCGGCTTCCACTTGCGAGCGTATTCTGCCCCACAGGTCTACTTCATAAGAGGCCGAGGCATCCAGGCTAAGGTTATCGCGCAGTACAGTATTACCGCCGAAGCGACTCGAACGCCCCTGGGCAGAGGCATCCAACCATGGGAACAGGGAAGCCGATTCACGCCTGACACTGGCTTCGGCCGTTTTCAGGCGCTGCCACGCCGTGCGGAGATTGAAGTTGTTGGCCAGTGCACTGTCCACTAACCCATTTAGCTGCTCGTCCTCAAAAGCTTGCCACCATCGACCGGGCATCGCTTCATCCCCGGAGGATGAAAACGACGGTGCATCCTCAGCCGGTAAGTCTGAAATTTTTGTTTGGGTGGCACAGCCGGCCATCAGAAAGAGGGAAAAGACCAGCAAAGCCAACAACCATCTCAAGGCATCACGGAAGGAGGTATTCCCAAAACGATAAAACTTAAAATTCCCAAATTCCTTAGAATGAATTTTCATGTATTTCTTCTTCGAATTTTAGTCCGTTTAAAAAGCTGTGGACTAAGATAACAAAACCGTGGTAAATGAGGTTCACTATTAAAGGACTTTTGAACTTAAGGGATAGTCATGGAACAAGAATGCTCATTAAACAAGCTAGATAGGAAGTGGGAGATTTTTTGTTCCTTGTATGTTATCCCTTGTTCTTTGTTTCGGGTCTCGAGTCCCGGGTCTCGCGTTCGGGATTTCCTTCTTCATTTTACTATTGCCATACCTAAAATGCGTTGGTTTTTTTCGGTTTGAATCATTTGTCAATACTTCATCTCAACCATTAACAAAAATCAATGTCTATTAGTTTTTTGGATATAGTTTTAGTATATTTACAAATCAGCGCATTGAAAAAAACACGGATTAAAATCAAAGCAATTTTTTTTCTTCTAAAATGGCAGTATAAACAAAACTTGTAAAAGAAAATAAACGGAATATTGCTTTTGCAGAGACATTGGAATAAATAAAAGTAAAAATCATACCAAAAACATAATGCTATGAAAAAACTAATACTAGATCATAAAGATAATATAAGAATTACTCATAAAGATTTTGAAGATTCGGCCAGGATAAATTTTCATTTTCCCGGAAAAACAGCATATTTTGGTAGCTTAATTCCACAGATAAAGCAATCCCCCGATAAATCTACCCGTTACGTGTTATGGATAAATAAAGAAAAAAAGCTGCCTTATAAGTTAATCGGAAGTAATCCGCCTGTAAAATCTTCAACAGCGTGTTCAGATATAAAAATTAATGATGAGAAAAAGCAGAATTTTGATGCAACCCAAAAGATACCGGATGATTTTGCCATTAAAAGTGAAGCTGAGGTTGTCAAGAAAAAGGCAAAAACAGTAAAAAAACAATTAAGGTGGGAAATAGCACCCTATTGGAAATTAAAATCCTGTAGCGGAGACAGTGTTGCTTTAGATGACATTAAGAGTAAAGTGATTTTATTGAATTTTACGGGCATGTATTGCGGTCCATGTCATAAAGCAATCCCCTTTCTAAGGAACCTGGAGAATGATTACAGGAATAAAAATTTTGAACTGGTGAGTATTGAGACTCAAGAAGCCAACATTAAGGAAATTAAAAAATTCATGAAAAAAAATAAAATCAATTACAAGTATTTCATATCTAATAAAAAAGTAAAACATAAATATAACGTCCAGGGAGTTCCGACATTTTTTATAATAGATAAGGAAAGAGAGATCAAAAATATATTTATTGGATATAAAAAAGGGAGTACGGATAAAAAAATTACATCTATTCTCAATGAAATGATTTTGCAGTAATATAAAAGATTAAGAGCCAACATGAATTGGTCAACAAGTAACACTTGAAAGAAATCTTCTTCAAACTGCTTTATACTAAAAACATTGTAAAATGACAGACGAACACGAAGAAATAAGACAATTTTTAGACAGTATCCCCGATAATTTTCAAATTCTCGAAGAAGGAATCGACTTTGATCTTCAGAAAAAATATCTTGATTATTCCCATAGCTTTGAACGCGGCGAGCTTACAGAAGATGAGATAAACAAAATCGGAAGGATACTCCATAATCCGGAAGTACCGGATGAAGGGAAGAAGAAAGGATTGACCATTTTAGCACACGTAGGGACAATAAGTGCATACAAACAAATAAATAAGTATTATGAAAATGCTGACGGCACCTTAAAAAAGTGGTCGGCATTGGCTTTACAAGAATGCAAAATGTTCCTCGAGAGCGAGCTAACAGATGAAAGTGCCGGTTTTATTTCTACAGGACTAGGTGGAACCAATGATAAATTGAGGATATATTTCCTGGTTTTGCCTCATGAGGGTTATACATTTGACCAAAAGCAGCATAAAATTATTGAAAATGAAGTATCTCATAGAGCTAAAGAATTAGATTGTTATATTGAAAACTTTGACTTTCAAGATAATTATGTGGGTTTGACAGTATTAGTCCCAATGGATGTAGCCGTAGCAACCTTTATCGATACCGGCATAAAATATTGCAATGCGTTGGGGAATTTTGTTTTCGAGCATTATTATGCAGCAAATACGAAAATCCCTGATGAAAAAGAAATTGAAGAGATCATCAAAATTGTTAGAGAAGGATGATTTTTAATATATTGCAAAAAAAATTGAATGGCCAAAAAATATAAATTATTGTTAATTAACCCGCAGAATCAACACAGGATTGGTTTTGCGCTGACTGTTACTTCACGGTATCCCCCGATCAGCCTGGGAATAATCGCCGCCTTGACACCTGATAGCTGGGAGGTGGAAATTTTAGACGAAAATTTTGACAGGTTTGAAGATAACCCGGACAAAGAGGCTGATTTAGTAGGCATTACGGCTTTTACTCCGAATGTATTTCGTGCCTATCAAATTGCCGAACACTACAAGAGCAGGGATATTCCTGTGGTTTTGGGAGGCATTCATGCTACGATGATGCCCGGAGAAGCTACTCAGTATGTGGATGTGGTTTTTAAAGGGGAGGCTGAAAGTAAATGGCCCGATTTAATAAAAGATTTTGAAAACAATAACCTTCAACCGGTCTATGAAGGAGGAAGACCTCCTATGGAAAAAATACCCACAGCCCGTCATGACTTGTTTCACAAAGATTATCTTTTCAACTCTATCCAAACCACGAGGGGTTGTCCTTACAAGTGCGATTTTTGTTCGGTTCACCGGTTCAATGGAAACAAACATCGTTTACGCCCGGTGCAAGACATTTTAGATGAAATGGAGCAACTACCTGACAAACTTCTCGGCATTGTCGATGATAATTTCTATGGATATTCCATACGCAGCAGGGAACATTCCTATGCAATCCTTGAAGGCATGATCGAGAGAGGGTTAAAAAAGCAATGGTTTATACAAGCCTCAATGAACATTGCCGAGGACCCCAGATTCCTGAAACTAGCCTCCAAAGCTGGTTGCCGGGAAGTCTTACTCGGGGTGGAATCAGACAATCTCGATCAACTCAAGCAGTCAAACAAATTTCTCAATGCCAAAATGAAGCCCGAAAGCTTCAAAAAGAAATTCAGGAAAATACAAAGAGCGGGAATCTCCGTTTTGGGTGCATTTATTTTCGGCCTGGACGGCGATACTCCGGAAAGCCTTCACCGCCGCGAAAGGTTCATTAAAAAATCAGGTGTAGATGCTATTCAGGCAACAGTTCTAACTCCCAATCCGGGAACAGAGTTATTTGAAAAGCTTACCAGAGAAAACAGGGTAATTCGCAATAATTACCCGGAAGACTGGCAACGATATCATGCAGAGGAAGTGGTTATCCAACCCGATAGAATGAGTGCGGAAGAGCTTGAACATCATATGTATATAATTTGGCACAAAATTTACAACAAAACCACCATGCGTAAAAATGTTATTAAATCGGTTATGCGAAGTCGGAAACTTAAGTCAGCTATCTGGGCGTATGTCGGAAACTGGCATTACCGCCGCATTGTTTTTGAAAACGGTGGATATGATCCGGATAAGCATCCCGATAAACAAGAACGCATCTTTCGGGTGGCCGCCAGGCATGAAAAAAAATAACTCAGTATCCAAGAAGTTAAGTGAGTTAAGGCTTTCAAAGGTTAGGTCTGTCTTAAAAAGGCTTTTAATAATTTCATTTAAAGACGTGGTTATTCAAACAAAAATTATTAGTTTTGCATGCTTAATCGGATACAATCCCACTTTTTGGCGGGGTGCTTGATTAAAAATACTCAACAATTAGTGTAGTCCCGCTTTGGGGCGGGGCGCTTGACCGGGGCAGCAAACCCCGTCAGGCAGCATTCAAAAAAAATCGGGGTGTAGCCCCGCTGTTAGCGGGACGCTTGACTGGGAGTCAAGAGACACCATAAACATTTCGGGGTGTAGTCCCGCTGTTAGCGGGACGCTTGACTGGGAGTCAAGAGACACCATAAACATTTCGGGGTGTAGCGCAGTATGGTCAGCGCGCTTGACTGGGGGTCAAGAGGTCGGGAGTTCAAATCTCCCCACTCCGACACTGATAATAAGGCAGTTATGAAAATAATTTTTCATGCTGCCTTTTTTTGTATACACAATTGTATACACAAAAACCCGATTTATCTTCCCTATAAAGCATTAAATATCAATTTCTCCAGCAATATTAAATTTAATAATTTTTTAAAACCAACCCAGCCAAATTTTTCATTTATTTTTAAGTACCAAAAACAAATTATCATCCCCCCATAATACACTATTAAGTTGCATTAAATTTTTCAACTTTTTTATTACGTCAAACCCTAAAATCAAGCAGGATATTGAAGAATTTAATAGAGTAACCAGCACATTTATTTAAAATTCATAGTCTTAAATAAGGCTGTTTATTGATAATTTTCTACCGATTTAATTTGAGAAAAAAGAATAATATTAATGCTATTTTGTAAGATTAAGCTAAACATTATCCCTAACTGGTAAGATAACATAATTGGAAATCACCAAACAACTGTAATTGCTTATCACCCTTTAATCTCTTCTTTTTCTTGTATTTTAAAGCATAAAAATATGGTCAACAGATTTAAAAGTATTATTTTTAAAAGAATGAAGGAGGTAAAAATGAAAGTAGCCAATGAAAGGAATAAAGAAGAAATAGATAAGCTGATATATAAAGATAGACATCGTTCAGAACTTGTTGAGGTTGATTTGGATTCATTAAAGGAAAAAACAAAAAATGAATTATTAAAAGAGGAAAATGATGCAGGTTATATAATAATAACTGCTTTTAAAGATGACTATACTTTAGAACAAAATTATAAGAGAAACGAACAACTAAGGAAGGATATTAAATATTTTTTATATGCTTATGTTCCTGTTTGGGGTGAATATAAAAATCCTGAAACAGGTGAAGTCAGTACAAAACAAGCGTATATTGTTTTCAATAGTCGAGCAGCACAATTTTTGGTATATGACAATACCGAAGAATTAAAAAAACTTGGAGTGAACTGGGCAAAAGAAGAAAATTGTGATCAAAAAATTTTCATTTATAAACCGAGTAGAAAAGAAGATGGAGAAAATACCTACAATTTAACACCAGAAGGTAAAGTTAATCTGTCTTTTACCAGTGCTAATTTTATTGATACGTTAGACAAATATTTTACAAATGGGGTTTCGCATAAACAACCTGACACTTTTGAAAGAAAAATATATTTTTTACCGCCTCCTAAAGATAATGTGAAAGAAGCTTGGTCACGATGGGGAGAAATATTTAATAATAGGAATTTCTATAACCTAATAGGTTTTATTCGATAGTAATAAGAAGTTTTGTTTTACATAAAAGTTCCTGCGCAATATACGGATGAACCTTAATTAAAAAATCATTATTGAATCTCATAGAGAACTGATAATCTGTTTTAACTACTTAACCAAAAATCTATTTACGACAACAACCCGACATGTTGTTTTACGATGTGCTAAGCTCAAATGCTTGATTATCAATAAACAGGTCAGGAGTTCTGAATTTCTACAAGAGGATTAGTTTCATACCAATAATGAAAGTTATGAGTATATACTAATAAAGCAACTTCATCATTAACTAAGTCATAAAATGGCCATAAAGCATCATTAACTGAGCGATAGAAATATCATTGGCACTTATACGGAAATGTATAATTTATTCCTTCATTTTTAAATAGACCACCGAAATTTATCTAAATTTACAGCTATACTTTAATTTTTCTTTAAACAATGCTTCTAAAAGAGTTGCTAAAATCCAAAGGCATAAAGCAAAAGTGGTTAGCTGATAGAATTGGGGTGTCAGAGGTAACCCACAGTAATTGGGTGTCTGGAAAGAGTGTGCCTAAAAAAGAACATTTAATAAAAATTAGTGAAGTTTTTCAAATTCCATTGGAAACGTTAATTAACGAATGAAGAAAAATCAAGTAAAATATAAGCTTTCGTTTAATGCGGCCTCTTTGAAACTCAATGAAACGATTAAAGTGGCTCAATTCGCATTGGACAATAATATACAGGATTTCCAATCAATAAGGGATCAAGGCTTAGTGTTTAGTTCGTCAACTCATAGAACCTCTATCAGAGAGTTCAGAGAAATAAGAAAACGACTTGAGCTTCTTACTCGGGGACAAATAGAATTGTTGGTGAGCGGAGATTTTATAACTCAAAAGCAAATTGGATTTCTTGCCATCTGCAAACACTATTTATTTATAAGGGATTTTACGGTTGAGGTTATAAGAGAAAAGCTTCTGAGTTTTGATTATCAAATATTTGATGGAGATTACAATGCTTTTTTTAACAGAAAAACTGAACTGCATCCAGAATTAGAGGATTTTAGTGAATCTACATTAAAAAAAGCAAAGCAAGTAATGTTTCTTATTTTATCTCAAGTTGGTATAATAAATGATTCACAACAAAGAATTATTCAACCTCAACTTTTGGAAAAGGCTCTATTAAATGCCATAGTAAATGACGATCCAGAGTTTTTAAAGATTTTTTCTTTACCTGATTTGGATATAAAAAGCGCAATAACTGAATATGGAAGATATAGCTAAAAAATTTAACCACCTTTTCAATGTAATTTCATCAGAAGAATTCTTGAAAATGGAATCTTTGGGTGGGGAGATCCCTTTTTTTATCTCAACCTTTAATCCCAATCAACAACTTGAAGTTAATAAAGCTGTGAAAGGATTAAAAAACAAATTAGAAAACATTGGAATCAAGGTTTTAGAGTTAAATCTATATGATATTTCAATGAGCATAATCAACAGGGAGTTCGAAGATGAGGAAATATTTGAATTGGAAAAACAAATGGACAAAGAGGAATTCAAGCAAGCCCTTCAATCGACATTAGATCTTAATGAAGTTTTAATTCCAGAATTAAAGAAAATCATTGAATCCAGTAATGCTAAAGTCTATTTTCTCACTGGTATTGGAATGGTTTTTCCATTTATTAGGTCTCATAACGTTTTAAACAATTTACAGAACATCGCTAAAGACGCCCCAACAGTAGCCTTTTTTCCGGGTGACTACAATGGGCAATCCTTGGAATTATTCGGGTTACTGAAAGATGAAAACTACTACAGAGCATTCAATATTGATCAATACAAAGTTCGTAAATAATGGAAATCAAAAATTTATTCTCCGAAGACATTAACCGTTACATTGAAACTGTCATCAAAGCGGATGATCAAGAAAACATCCATGATGAGGTTTCTGAATTTGTGGTAACTAAAGAAATATCCAAAAAAGTATCTGAGTTTTTTACCGCTTACAATAATTTCCAAGGAGCCAATGGAGTATGGATCAGTGGTTTCTTTGGTTCAGGTAAATCCCATCTTTTAAAAATCCTTTCCTATGTTTTAGAAAACCGTGAATACGAGGACAAGAAACTGGGAGAAATCTTTGCTGAAAAGATTGAAGACGATGAAATGCTAAAAGGGGACATCCTAAAAGCAACCCGCATTCCCTCCGAGTCGATTTTGTTTAATATTGACCAGCAAGCTCAAATAACAAGCCGAAACGATGAGGAAGCCATACTTAATGTCTTTTACAAAGTGTTAAATGACCATCTTGGGTATTTTGGCTCACAACGTCATGTGGCAGAATTTGAAAGATGGTTGGATAATGAAGGCGTCTTTAAAGAGTTCCAAGAAAAATATGAAAAGCACACAGGGAAATTTTGGACACACGATAGACGTCAATATTTCGCCCCACGAGTAAAAGATGCTATTGGAGAGGTTCTGGGAGCTATTTGGAATGACAAGCCAGAGAAGTACAGAGATATAATCGAGACAATACGAAAAGATATTAATGCTTCGGTTGAAGATTTCTGTGATAAAGTAAGTGAGTATATCAAGACCAAATCGAAGGATTTTCGGTTGAATTTCTATGTGGATGAGGTTGGACAGTATATTTCCAATAACACCAAGCTAATGCTGAATCTACAAACTATAGCCGAGACATTAGCCACCAAAACAAAAGGCCACTCATGGATTTTCGTTACTTCGCAAGAAGACATGGAAAAGGTCGTGGGAGATATGAATAGGTCTCAGAGAAATGATTTTTCAAGGATTCAAGCCAGATTTAAATTAAAAATTCCCCTCACATCAGCTAATGTCGATGAGGTTATTGAAAAAAGACTTTTAAGAAAAAAAAAGGATAAAAAATCTGTTTTGGCAAGCATATGGGAGAAAGAAAAAGCTTCATTGGATACGCTCTTGTCATTTAGTGATGTAGGTGTGCAGTTCAGAAAATTTCAAGATGAAAATGATTTTATCAATAAATACCCATTTGTCCCTTACCAATTTGATCTTTTCCAGCAGTGTATAAAAGCATTGTCCAACCATAATGCTTTCCAAGGGCATCATCAATCAGTTGGAGAAAGGTCGATGTTGGGAGTTTTTCAGAATGTGGTTCAAAGAATTGAAGATCATGATGAAAACACACTGGTAAGTTTTGATTTATTATTCGAGGGAATAAGGGCGACTATTCGAGGTGAAATTCAAAATGCCATCAATTTAGCTGAGAATAATTTAGATAATGACTTTGCCATTCAAGTATTAAAGGCCCTTTTTATGGTCAAATATTTTGACAATTTTAAAACAACTGAAAGAAATATTTCTACTTTAATGATTGACCATACTCAAATAGATATTAATGAGCATGATAAGAAGGTTAAAGAGGCATTAGCGCTACTTGAAAATCAGACTTATATTCAAAGAAACGGAGAGCTTTATGAATACCTTACCGACGATGAGAAAGATATTGAGCAAGAGATTAAGAACACTTCAATCGATGAACAGCAAGTTTCCCAACTTTTCAACGAGATTATTTTTGATCATATTATTGGGGATACTAAGATTAAGTATTTAGAAAACAAGCACGAATATGAATATACGAGAAAAGTAGATGGGGCCTTCTTCGGTCGTGAGAAAGAGTTGACGATTGAGTTTATCACGCCAAATTTTGAAGGACACAATAATAAAGATTTTTTCAAGTCCCAGACAATGGGGTACAATACTATGATGATGATGGTCATTCCACAGGATAACCGCCTTCTTCAAGATATTAGAATGTATTTAAAGACAGATAAATACGTAAAACAAAGCCAATCCACAACAAACAATGATAATATCAAAAGAATATTATTTGAGAAACAACAGCAGAATACCGAAAGAAGAAGGGATATAGGCCTGCTGTTAAAGAAATTAGTTGCCCAGTCAGATGTATACCTGAATGGACAGAAACAAGAAACTCGTCCTGCCACAGATGGAAAAACCAGAGTTATAAATGAGTTTCAAAAACTTGTAACGCTTGCCTACCCGAATCTCAAAATGATAGGGAAACAAGAGTTTAATGAGGATTCGGTCAAGAAAATCATCAGGAGTGACGATTATAATCTATTCGGAACTGATGATTCCAGTATGTCAGAAGCGGAAAGTGAAATCCTGAATTTAATTCACAGAAGGAAAATGCAATCGGATAGAACAACATTAGCAGATGTTCGTGATTCTTTCGTTAAGAAACCATATGGTTGGTATCCTAATGCTATTTGGAGTATCACCGCCAAGCTTTATAAACGTGGTAAAATTGAGATGAGGCAAGAAGGCACTTTACTGGAAGATGAAGATGCTATTGAAGCTTTACTCAATAATCGAAACCACAACAACACGATTTTGGAACCTCAACTTGACATTGATCCAAAAGACCTAATTAATTTTTATAATGAAATATTCGATGAACCTTGCCCATATAAAGAAGCTAAAGATGTAGGAATAGCTTTCAAAGAGAAGCTTCAAGAAGAACTTGATGAAGTAAAAAAGATTCTTAGTAACAAGGCTGATTATGAATTTTTAAAAGAGCTTGAACCTTATTCTGAATTCTTGGAGCGATTATCTAAAAAGGAATACTCCTATTTCTTAAATCACCTGAATGAATTTGAAGATGATCTGTTGGATAAAAAAGATGATCTATTAGATCCCATCAAAAAGTTTTGGTATAGCGAACAAAAAAATATTTATGACTCCATTAAAAAATTCTTTACGAATGACCAGTCTAACCTTGATTATATCCAATCTGAAGAATTAGACACTTTGCGGAAAGTCTATAACCATCCACAGCCCTACAAAGGAAATTTGATTCAAAATGCCAAAGCGGCCAAAGACACTCTGACAAAAAAAATGTTGGAGATGATAGACCAAGAAAGAAATCAAGCCATAAAAGAAGTAGAAAAGGTTATCAAAATTTTAAAAGAAAAAAACGAGTTTAGTCAATTATCAGAATATCATAGGGAGGCCGCCATAAAACCTTTTGAAGAAGAAATTGAGAAGCTAAAGGCATCAAGATTTATTGCAAATATTAGACAAACTAAAAGCTATGTGCAAAATGAGTTATTGGAACGTCAACTTAATTTCATGGTGAGGAATATTGAAAAAGAAGAAGGAAAAGCTGATGAAGACTATGATAGGCCACCAGTTCATTATGTAAGAAAAGAGGCTATAAAAGTAGATATTGGCAAAAATGAATTACAGAATGAGCAAGATGTAAATGAATATATAGAGGAGCTAAAAAAGAGGTTATTAGAACAAATAAAGAACAATAAACGCATTACCTTGTAGTATGGACACTAACCGATTAAAGCAATTTGCTCAGTCAGCCAGAAGAAAACTTTTGGAACAAATTGAAGCCAATCTTAATTTTATTCTTTCAAGTGATAGTTCGGAATTAAGAGAGAAGGAAGGGCGGGTAAAACAATTAAAAGAGACATTAGATCAGATAAGTCAGGAACAACTCATTGAGAAGGTGGCTTACACTTGGTTTAACCGCTTGATCGCTCTAAGATTCTTGGATGCTAATGATTTTCAGCCTTTAAAGATTAGAATTGTAACTCCTAAAGATGGATTTACCATTCCAGAGATCCTTGACCATGCAAAGCAAGGCGATATTCCAGAGGAGCTACCCGTTGATAAAGCCAAAATAATGGATATATTGGATGGAAATGTTCCCAGTTCTAATCCACAAAATGAGGCTTACAAAATATTACTAATTGGGGCGTGTAATCATTTACATAAAATATTCCCTTTTTTATTTGAGCATATTAATGATTATTCAGAATTGCTATTACCCGATGACC
This sequence comes from Bacteroidales bacterium, assembly GCA_021740175.1. GTDB lineage: Bacteria > Bacteroidota > Bacteroidia > Bacteroidales > JAIPAH01 > JAIPAH01. The sequence goes on along the minus strand of JAIPAH010000002.1, from coordinate 30,298 downwards.
TGAGTAGTGATTTTTCTATTGTTACAGATATAAGGAATGGAATGAATATAAAAGACTGTAAGAATGTGGAAATCATTGGTTGGTTATATCAATTTTATATTTCAGAAGAAAAAGACAGGTTAATTAATGCAAAGAAAAGATACAATCCGAATGAAATTGCCCCGGTTACGCAGCTTTTCACTCCTAAATGGATTGTTCAGTATATACAAACTAAAACTACTTTTAATATAGCTGCTTCTTTTTAGATATGACATAAAACATGAAAGCTAATTTATAAAAAGGCAATTTTGTTTAGTAGATAAACTGGACTTTTGCTCAAATCACTATTAACTTAGTCACAATTTATTAATTGTTTAATTTTTTTGATAATTTAGTTAAACTAAATTTATAAGCTATGAAAAAATACATTTTTATCTTATTATTACTATCAGCTTCATTATTAAATGGCTGTGGATTTTCCAGTGGCATAACCAATTTGTCAGAAGAAGAACGTTACAATTTTGAGAAAAAAGGTAATGTTATTCTATGGCAAAAAGTTTTTAACACTGACCTGACTTTTGATGAACTTGTTAGAAATTTTAAATCAACAGGTTACTTAGAAAATGAGACAGTAGAAATAAATCCAAGTGAAAAGGAATTTATGGCCGATTTAAAACCATTTGATCCTGATTATAAAGGTGCTGGATATTCAGAAATGAGAGCACCAATATATATTGCAAGAAGCCATTTTACAGGATATTTAATTGTTGATTATAAAGAAGGGAAATACAGGACAACAGTAAAGAATTTTGTGTTTTCTCAGGCTTATGATGACCCCTTGACTGAAAAAGGGGAGAAAAATCCATTAAGGGATTATGCAGATATGAATTTTAAACACCCTGCAAAAATTTTAGATTATACACTTACAAATATGCTTAAAGTTAGGAAAGAAAAAGACAACTGGTAAAAAAATAATTATTAATATTTAGTTGTTAGCTCCAATTTATAAACAAAAACATACAAAAATGAAAATCTTATTAAACACTCTGACATTAGTAATTTTCATTACTACTCTTTTATCTTGCTCTGACACTAACCACAAAAAAGAAGGTGAAAAAAAAGACTATAGAGAGAATATTTCAGAAACAGTAACTACATTTATCACCAAGAATCTTGAAGACCTTCAAAAGAAAGAGGAGGAGAAAATTACAATTGATTCAATAACAATAAAGCGTATTGACACCTTGACAGATAAATCTATTTTGACAATGAAACTTAATGCTTTACGGCAAGAAATTAAAAAAAATAGAAAGTTACGAAAATTAAAATCGAAGAAAATTGCCTTGAACAGAGAATTGGGTGTTTACGAAAATGAGACGCTAAAAGAATCAGCGGAAAAAGAAATCCAACAAATGATAGAAGAAGAAACGGAAGATCAAATTAGACTTGGTACTTTAATGGGTGACTTGAATAACCCTACTCTGGACTCATTGACTTTTAGATATTATTTGGTAACTGCTAAAATCACTGCAACAGAAGCTGATTTAACCCAGAGAACACTTGATACACAAATAATATTAACACGTAATTTTAAAATTAAGAGATTTGAAGACATAAAATAAACTGGCACTAATTGATAATTAAATTTTAATATAATAACAAAGCCCGACCTTTCCTCGAAATGGCCGGGCTTTTTCATCTCAACCCTAATCGCAATATTATACATAACCTGACTAAATTAATCAATTCCGATTTAAAAAGCAAATAAGGTGTCAAATTTAAGCTCTCATAAACGTTCTATCCTTTCCAGTATATTATACCCATATTACCCCGAACGTTTATTAGAGCCGTTCATTTCGTGTTTTAGACTTTCGCAAGTATCTGATTAAAAGTATAAAATAAACCCCAAAGTTTAAAACTTAAGCATATATTTTAAAAATATTAATAATTAATATATATTTTAAATAAAAGGTTAATGGATTGGATTGCAATTGATTAATATAATATAATTAACAAACATATAAAAAATTGTTAATAACTATTATGATTTTATTAGGTTTTATTAAGGGAAGATATTAATTTTAATCTTGTAAATGAATTTTGGTACTTAAATACGATAAAAAAATGAGATACTATTCTCTGCAAAATGTGAGAAAAAGAGCGGGATTAACACAAACGGAGTTAGCCGCTAAGTCAGGCGTTTCCACAGTGACAATCAGCTTTATTGAAAACGGTACAAATAACCCAGGGCCGAAAGTCCGGGAACTTCTGGAAGTAGAATTAGGACCGATTGACTGGTTGAATAACCGAGAAATGCCAATGAAAGGCAAGCCCATGGCCCCCTACGAAGTGGAGCAAGCATTTTACAAGGTTTTCACAAAGATTCAGGGTTTACCGATGAATGAGAAGTTATCTTTTCTCGTTAGCGCAAAATCCTTTTTCGACCGTTTTTTATTGATGGAAAAAACCCGAGCTGAAATGCAATTGAGACGAGATGGAGTGGACTTTGCCGAAGAGGAGAAAAAATATATGTCAGACCTTCAAAAACGATTAAGCTATGAAAAGACAATCAATAACAGTTAATTTAACCAGCCCGTGGCAGCTTGTCGGAAACAAGGCAGTTGCCCCGGTCATAATAATGGTTGAAGGCGTGCATCACGGAAGCCGCGGTCCAATCTTTTGGCCTGCGCACGTATTACGAGACAATGCGAGCAAATGGGAAGGAACGCCCGTTGTTATCAACCATCCAGTGCGAAATGGAGAACCGATTAGCGTAAAAGAAGCTCCGGACGAGATTATCGGAAAAGTAACCCAACCGCAATATGACAATAGCAAAAAAGGAATCAAAGCTAAAATTGAGATTCCATCCAATCATAACCGATTAACGGAGATACAAAGCGTGAAAGAAGTTAGCGCAGGGGTATTCTCAGAAGAAACGGAAACCTACGGTACATATAACGATAATGAATACTATATGAGTTCGATTGCTATGGAACCAGACCACCTGGCGCTGTTACCAAATGAAAGGGGTGCATGTAGCTGGGCTGACGGATGCGGGATTAGAACAAATAGTAGATTAAAAGAACTGGCCACACAGGCTGGAGAAATAATGATAAATAACGTAAATAAGGAGGTTGAAATGGACACTTTACAGGACATGGGATTGTTTCCGCCAAATGGAGTGGAGAAACCCAAAGAAAACAAGGATGAAAAAGGTTTAAAAACCTTACAGGCAGAGGCAGAAAAACAGGGAATCTTGCTGCCTACTGCTTATAACAAAGTAGAAGAAAACGAGAATGAAGGCGATGACGGATTGTTGTTGCCTAACGTAAAATAAGGAGGCAACAATGGGAAACAATAGTGGAAAACGAAGGTATCAAATCGGGCAGCATCCGGCTTATGATAAAAAGTATGACAAGCACCGGAAGGAAAGCGCAATACTGAATAATCAGTTTGTAGAAGATTTTTCAGTGTCAGGCAGTTTGGATGACCCGGTATTTCTGAAATCTATGCGGCTCGAATGGGAAGGACGCCCGGAAGACGGGATGTTTTACTATCAGGAGAGAAACGAGAATCGGGATAGTAAAATGAACATTGCGAAAGCTCATCTGAAAGATGCTGAAACCAGTTGGCAGGAATACCAACAAGAAAAGGTAAATGCAGGCAGGGCAAAGCCAACGGAATACCCGCCACATATTGCGGAGAAAATGTTTAAGGCGGAAGCATATTACGATGTTACCAAATTGGAGCTGGATTCGATTAAACGTAGGCTCGATAAAGTCCAAAAGGAAAAAGAAAAGATTGCTAAAGGCCGAGTCCTGAAACATGGTTTACAGGGTGCTGGGAAAATGCGAGGCGGAGTCCTTTGCGAGATTGACGGGCAAAACGTTGAACCGGATTCCAAAAAAGTTTTAAGGATTAAGGATGAACGAAGTCCTTACAACGGAATGAAAACTTCGGATTACTTTACGCTTGTATCTACGTGGAAGCTCGAATGTAGGAGATTAACAAAATTAGAACGAGCAAAAGCGAAAGATGAAGGCAAAAAATCCATGATGCGGGCGAACGTCAAAGCGCCGCTCCCTAAATGGGACGGAAAGGATTTTGAATTGGAAAAGGAATCCGTAAAATGATATTTAAGATACAAACTGGCGGCGTTGGATTTTGTTTCAGCATTTTCTACGGCAATGCTGGTTTGTGGTTTGGTTTGTTCTCTCTTTTTTTGGTTTGAAGGGGGTCGTGCTTTCATCCGGCTCCCTTCTTTAATTGAAATGAGATGAAATCGTATTATAAAATAAAGATGAACCATGAAAACGATAAGATATTTTTTGCTAAGCATAGCAGTGGCATTGATAGGATTTAGCATGTACAATTTTATAGATGAAAATATCATAACGGGAATCGTAATAGCTTTTTGGGCTGGATATGCTTTTTACTTATCAAAAATATTAAAAGAAGCAATTGAATAACTAAAGACATTGCCCGGAAAGCCAAAAAAAGGGTTGTAGTTTTTGTACTGGATTACGACCGCCGGGCAACATATAGGGTCTGAGGCAGCTGCCGGAGCTGTGGGGCAGTAGTTTTGTTCGTTCCTCTACTGCTCCTTAGCTCAGACTTATAAAAAAGGAATGGACAGAATGTAGAATGATAAAATGATGTATTATGAAAAGGACAAAACAACCAACAAAGAAAAAGACGGAATTACAAAAATATTTATCCACTCTATATCAAGTCAGTAAATATTTTGAGAATTGTAACGAGCTTTATAGTAAATACGAAGACCTATGGCAAACAACAGATAACGATACACAAAGTATTGAAGCCATTAAAACTGATATGAAGAAAGGAATTAACCGCTTTATCAGGGCTCATCATGAAAAAGATGTAGTAGATATTGCAAAAAAATTCAATCCGCAAGCTCGGAGACTTATAAAACCCCTTATTAAACCGCAATACAAAGGATTTTTTGAAACCGATTATAAAGGGTTACCAAATGATTTTGTAGCTCCCACACCTTTCCTATGTTTAAATAAAAGGGAAGGTAAATTCATTGAGCTTTCACAACCGTTAGAGCGAAAATATGGCCTAACAACAATGGAAATCAAAGGAACAGCATTAACTGCGGAGGATGCGAAAACGACACTCGCTTTATTGCTTATCAAACGAATGAAGAAAACGGAAATCAATAGAAAGAATATTTATTTTACTACCACCATGACAGAAATAGGCCAAATGCTTCAAAAAGCTAATCCCTATGATAAAAAAACCAAAGAGGCCATTTGGAATAGTTTAGAACGATTGCGGGGGTGTGTTATAACTCTAAAAAATAAAAATGGGAAAAGAATGATTGGCGGTATTTTAGACGGGGCTGTGGAATTAGAGGAGGATTCATCTTTTGAGATTGAAATTTTTATGGATAAGAATTTTGTTGACCTTATTGATGAAGGATACCCGTTTATGAAACCAGAAATTTATTTCAAGTTACCGAGCCGGGAAGCTAATATTTATTACTTCTTAATGCGGCAAAAGTCATTTAATCAATACGGGCGATTATCTAACATTGGAATCAGGAAAATGTATGAATTAACCGGATTAGGAGGGCTGCAATCAGAACAAAAAAGCATGGCAAATATTCGGTTTGAGATTAAAACTACATTAAACAAGTTAATGAAAAGAGGACTTATCGGGCGTTTTGAGATTGAACGGGATAAAGTCAATATTATGCCTATCAAACAAGGCCAGGAAAAGGGAGAAGTTGCGAGTAGTCATTCAGGTGGCAGAGGAACCAATCAATACAAAAGTGCTGCAATTAATGAGCCTAATAGCAGCAAACCCAAAACCCTATCCGAAAAGCCTGTAAACTCTAAATATTATCCATTAGCTGAAAAGCTCGCTACGATTATTGAAAATGAAAGAGGTATTCGCTGCACCGTAAAACAGGAACAGAATTGGAGCAATGATATTCGGTTATTAGTGGAGGAAAACAAAGTAAGTATTGAGCGGATAGAAAACGCCTTGTCGTGGTATGCTAAGAATATAAATGACCGATTCACGCCACAAATTGAATCCGGGCGAAGTTTACGGGAAAAGTTTATCAAATTAGAGGAGGCCATGAATCGAAAAGGAAAAGGAAAATCCAAGGTAACTATCGGTAGTATGTCTGCAACAGGTGATGAAGGCGAATATCCAAGTAAAGTAATGAAAGTTAAATGGAAATATAAGGATGAACAAACCGGGATGAAGTTCGGAACAGAGAATTTAACTGGAAAAGAAGAAAAATATAAATCTACATCTAATTTAAAACAATCAGACCTATAAATGGAAAATAGCGACCTATAAATGGAAAATAGCGACCTATAAATGGAGAATGGTTTAACTATAAATGGAGAATGGTTTAACTATAAATGGAGAATGGTTTAACTATAAATGGAGAATAAAAATCTTTATAATTAATTGGTTATCAATAAGTTTTAGAACCCGTATTAAATACAATATAAAATACTATATAAAATATATTATAAACATAAATAAGGGAGAGAGATTGCACACAATTTTTAATCTAATTTTTACTAATGGATAAATAATAAGAATAATTGACCCAAAAGAATAATAAGATGAAGCTATCCAAAAGATATAAAAACTACAAACGAATCGGAATATTGAGTAAAACTCATTCATCCAATTCTATTCTCATTTGCACAGCAGACCCAGATTGCTGGCTAATTGATATTGTATCATTCCAGAGACAGACTAAGGAAATCCAATCCGAGCCAGCAATAATAGCAGATGAACTACCAGAATTTATAGAAAGGTATGAAAATCAAGGGTTTAAGGCAATAATAAGAACAAAACATAGAAATATCAAATTAACAGAATTAATTAACGGGCTAAAAGGAGGAAAATAAAATGGCAGATAGATGTGATTTATGCAAAGACGAGTATAAACTCGAAATGGAAAGGGCTTACATGGGGGGTGAATCCTTTCTGCAAATTTCTAAAAAGTATGGTATGGCTTATTATACAGTGCGTAACCATATGCAGAATCATTTAAGTAGGCAAATCCAACAGGCATATGAAAGGAAATCATTAGATGAAGGATTTAATTTGTTTGATAAGATCGATGACATCCTGACTAAGGCAAAGGATATATTTGACAGGAATTATAATAAACAGCGGGATGGAATGGCTTTAAAAGCGATTAGTGAGCAACGAAACATATTAGAGCTATTATCTAAAATATCGTATGCGTATCACCAAAGCAAACAGGCGGAGCAGGAGCAAGCACAGCACCAAACAGAACAGGAACATGAGTTTGAATTAGAAAAGGCATTCTCCAAGCTAAACCGGACTGAATTATCGGTATTTAACCAGTTGTATGCGAAAATGACAGACGAGCATTCCAATACGGTTATTGATGAAAGTTACTTTGCGTGGGAATTAAGGAAACCACAAACAAAACCTATGACCCGTACAAAAACCCCGAAAACTTCGCCTGTAACAGACGAAAAGGATAAACAAGGATATAAGGAAAAGGAGAACGTTCAGGAGAACGAAGAAAATACCGATAAAACAAAGCCTGTGCGTCCACGCCCAATTCCATACACTCGTTTACGTTGACTTGTAAAATATTGTTCGTGTTATGGAAGTGCTGAGATTGCTTGTGGATGCTGAATGTGATAAATATTTTTAACAAATAATTTTAAAATTATTCGGTCATATGTCAGGAATGTTCCAATTTTTATATTAATTTTATAGCAAATATTATATAATATATAAAATCTAATTGATTTTTTAAAGGTATTATATAAAAACAATTAAATAAACTATAAAATATTTACACTAAAAATCTACATTATGGCAGCCCGAGAAATTTCAAACTACGTAATCACACCGGAAAAGTTTCTGGATGAAGACGAACAAAAGACATTATTAAAAACGTGTCGTGAACGTTCGGAATTAGATTTAATGAAAGGTAGGAAAACAAAGCCTGTCCGTTACATGCTTGTTGATTTAGCTTTGTATAGCGGTTTGCGAGTTATGGAACTGGCAGCCTTAACGATTGGCGACATTAACACCACAGGAAAAAATCCTTATCTAATTGTCAGGAGCGGGAAAAGGAAAAAACAGCGTTTCGTGTACATTGAATCCGGTCTATGCTCGCACCTGAAAAACTTCATAAGCTACAAACAAAAGACATTAGGCCAATCCATTGATAAAAATGCGCCATTGTTTGCAGGCAGGAACGGGAATCACCCGCCAACAATAACACTCATGAAAAGCTGGGAAAAGGCGGTTGAAACGGCAGGATTGTCAAAGAAATACAGCATCCATAACGCCCGGCACACGTACGCAACGTATCTTTACAAGAGTACAAAGGATTTGCTGAAAGTGAAAAAGTACCTGGGGCACTCTAATATCAATATGACGCTGTTATATGCCGACCTTGTACCAGACGACAATGAATCGAATATTAAACGAATCGAATATTAATCCAAAAAAATTAGAACAATGACAAATCAAAATGAGCAAAATGAAGTCCCACAATGCCCGCAATGCGGTTCAACCAGACAGAAGAAAACCACAGCAGCAGAGCATACAATTAAATTTATTTTAGGCGGTCTTGGTCTTACAGGATGCGGAATTTGGCTTCTAATGTTTCCGATTATCGGTATTCCGTTGATTGTTATTGGGGCGGGAGCATTTCTTTTCGGTTTAATATCACCATTTGCCGGAGGCACTTACGAATGCCAGGATTGTAAGAAATTATGGAGCCCTAAAAAGTCAGCAAAGTAGAACCAAACAAATAATAAATGATAAGATTTATAAACTCAGAATAGATTAGAACAATGGCACAATTAAGATTCGCACCAATTATCCGCGTATCCACCGAAGGCCAACAGACAAAGGGCGAGAGTTTGAAAACGCAAACCGAGCAAATCAAACAATATGTAAGGGCGTTGAATGGCGTTATTCCTGAACATTGTTGGCAATACACCGGGCAGGAACACGCTACACCTGAATATGAGCGGAAGAAAATGGAAAAATTGTTACAAGACAGTAATAAGGATTTATTTGATGCTGTAATTGTAACCGATGCAAGTCGTTGGAGCCGAGATAATTTGAAAAGTAAAGAAGGGCTAAGGATTCTAAAAGAAAGTAATATCCGTTTTTTCGTCGGTACAATGGAATATGACTTATTTAATCCTGAACAAAATATGTTTTTAGGCATGAGCGCGGAAATAAACGAGTTTCACGCCATGATGCAAAGCCAAAAAAGCATTATCAATCGGATAAATAAAGCCAAACGCAATATTCCTACCAGTGGACATTTGCCTTATGGCAGAACATACAGTGATGAAAAAGGCTGGGGATTGGATAAGGAAAAACAACAACGGATTCAACAAGCCGCCAATCGGTATTTGGAAGGCGAGAAAATTGATGAAATTGCTAAATCCTTAGGCATGAATACTGCTAATTTGTGGCGAATATTAAAAGAGCGAGTAGGCAGTCAGTGGAAAGTACAATTTAATAACGAGCGGTTGAATATTCACGAGGAAATAACAATGGAAATCCCGCCTTTATTAGATGATGAAACCATAAAAGCCGTTCAGGAACGTTCAGAGGCGAATAGAACGTATAAGCACGGGCAAATCAAAAATAAGTATCTATTAAGCCGGATGATTTTCTGTAAGAATTGCGGATATGCACTATGTGGAACCACAACCAGTAGTGGGAATCGTTACTATGTACACCACGCCCACAGCCGCAAAAAATGCAATAATCCACGTTGGATTGCGGCTCAGGAAATTGAATCCGCCGTTGTTATTCAATTAGTACAAACGTTTGGCGATGTAGAACGATTGGAAAAAGCCATGCGAAGGGCTGCCCCGGATATGCAAAAAATAGACGGATTACAAACCGAGAAAACCGAGTTAGAAAAAGACCTGAAAACCTTAGAAAAGCAAAAAGGAAAAATAATTGATGCCGTAGCGGACGGGTTATTTGATAAAACAGAAATTGAAAACAAACTCAATTCCATTAGGGAAAAAGAATCTGCTAAACAGAATCGTATTTATGCTATTGATGCAGAACTGGAAAGCATACCGGATTCCAACCACGTGAAAAAACTATCCAAATTAGGCAAGGGCGTTTTATTGAACAGTACGAAATCCAATCTAAAAGTCCTCTTTGATAAGCCGTATGAATGGAAACGCAATTTAGTGGAGCGAGCTTTTCAGGGCAAAGACAGTCAAGGGCGTAGATTAGGCGTTTATGTAGATGCTACCAGGGATAAGGATGTAACATTTGAAATCAATGGAATAATTGAGAATACCTTTACTGCCCTGCCATTGAGCGATGAATATTTAATTGATACATTTAGTTTAGACGAAGATTATCAGGACGTTAACAAGGAATTAGAGCATATTCGTTCTAATATAACTAATTTTATTCAGTATTTGGTAGATAATACATTAGGACAACTATGGAAGGAAGCAAGACCAAATACCAGAATAACGGAGCATTTGCAATTCTATATCAAGCCTCAGAATGAAGAATTGATTCCCAAAAGGAAATTAACCTCTCCTGAAGAAATTCAATTTTTTGATCCTTGCGTGGGTAGTGGACATATAGTCAGTTATGCATTTGATTTCCTGTATAAAATTTATGAAGAAGAAGGATACAATCCATCAGAAATACCTGAATTGATCATTACAAAAAATTTATTCGGTATTGATATAGATGATAGGGCTGCACAAATGGCTGCTTTTTCCTTAATGATGAAAGCCCGCCAAAATCAGAGAAAGTTTCTTAGAAAAGGTGCTCACCCCAATATTACCTCTTTTCAAAATATCGAAAACCACCCCAAATTCAAAAATGCCAAAGTCTTGGGTTCCCTGATTAAAATCAATCGAGAGGAATATGAGGAAATAAAAACTGAGGAGGAGTCTTTATTTGGTCAGCAACAGCAACGATTAAAACTACAAGCTGATTATCTGTCCAGAACTTATGATGTGGTTGTGACAAATCCACCTTATCTTAATGCATCTCGAATGGAAGCTGAATTGAAAAAATATGTGGAGAAGTATTTTCCAGCAACTAAAACAGATTTATTTGCTTCTTTCATAATAAGGTGTCTTGAGTTTGCCAATGATAATGGACTTTCAGGAAACATGACTCCTTTTGTTTGGATGTTCATTTCTAATTATAAAGAGTTAAGAAAAATAATTATTGATAACTATTTCATAAATAATCTTGTTCAACTTGAATATTCAGGATTCGAAGGAGCTACTGTGCCAATTTGCACATTTACTTTAAGAAAGAAACAGCCTGAATATTTAGCTAAAGGAAGTTATATTCGTCTAAGTGATTTTAAAGGTTCTAAAAACCAAGCCCCAAAGGCTATAGAAGCAGTAAATAATAAAAATTCTTCATGGTTGTACACAGCCTTGCAGGATGATTTTAAGAATATACCTGATTATCGAATCGGTTATTGGTTAAACAGAAAGCAGATTGAAGCATTTTCTAAAGAACCAGATTTGAGACATATTTACCCACCAAGAGCAGGTCTTTCTACAGGCAATAATAATCGTTTTTTGCGTTTTTGGCACGAAGTCTCATTTTCAAAGTTAGATTTCTCAAATAAAAGCAGAAATGATCTGAAAGAGTCCAAAAAATGGTTGCCTATGACAAAAGGAGGAAGATTTAGAAAATGGTATGGTAACAACGATTTCATAATAAATTGGGAAAATGACGGTGAAGAAATAAAAGATTGGTTAATAAACAATCCTAATGATCCAGCTACAAATAGTTGGTCAAGATATATTAGGAATTATAACTATTACTGTATGGAAGGAATATCTTTCAGTGATGTTAGCTCTGGAGCCCCTGCTTTTAGAATGCAAGAGTTTGGTTTTATTCCAAATTCAAGGGGACCTATTATTAATAGTACTAATGAAGAGTTAATTGGTTTTTTAAACTCAAAAGTTGTTTTATCATTTCTTGAGGTATTAAGCCCCACTTTGACTTTTAATGTAGGTGATGTTTCAAAAATACCATACTCAGGATTTGATGATAATAATTTAAAAGTCATTGTATCTTCTTGCATTGACATTGCTAAATCCGATTGGAACCAAAGAGAATCATCATGGTTTTTTTCCAAAAATGAATTATGCAGCTTAAAAGCTCAAGATATAGAAGAATCATTTGATCTTTATAAACAATATTGGAGAAATAAATATTTCCAACTTCATCGTAATGAAGAAAAAGTAAACCAACAATTCATTGAAATTTATGGTTTGCAAAATGAATTATCTCCTAATGTACCATTAGAGAATATTACAATACTTCAACAAGAAACGAGTATAGAAAATGGACAACTAATATTTCATGCTGATGAAGTCATTGCCCAATTTGTGAGTTATGCCGTTGGATGTATGTTTGGGCGATATTCATTGGATAAAGAAGGACTTATTCTCGCCAATCAAGGAGAAACTCTGCAAGATTACCTTGAAAAAGTTGGAAAGCCTCAAAATGAAATTTCCTTTTTACCCGATGATGACAATGTAATTCCTGTATTGGACGATGAATGGTTTGAAGACGATATAGTGGGTCGATTCCATCAGTTTTTGAAAGTCACCTTTGGAGAAGAAAATTTTGAAAATAACCTCGCCTTTGTGGAAGATTCTCTGGGGAAACCTATTCGTAAGTATTTCATGAAAGACTTTTATAAAGACCATATTAAACGGTACAAAAAGAGACCTATTTACTGGATGCTTTCTTCACCTAATGGCGTTTTCAACGTGTTAATTTATATGCACAGGTATACTCCCGATACCATAAATAATATTTTGAATAAATATTTGAGAGAATTCACGGAGAAATTGAGCATTAGAAAAGAACACTTACAAGAACTCAAGGTAAGTGGAAGTACCCGTGAAAAAACAGAGGCCATAAAAGAAGATGAAAGAATTGATAAGATGCTTTGGGAAGTTAAGGAATATGACAGGGAGATACTATATCCATTGGCTACAGAGCGGATCAACATAGATTTAGATGATGGGGTATTAGTGAACTACAACAAGTTCGGAAAAGCTGTAAAAGAAGTAAATGGACTTAATGATAAGAAAACAAAAGACAAAGTAAGAAACTTTGAGTGGATTGATACATCACAAATAAAATGAGTAAAATAGCGGAAAACCTAAATAAAAAATTTCAGGATTACCGAGTAATATTTTGGTATGACAAAGAGAAAAAACTTTACCATGAATTCTCTGAATTATCATTAGGAGATGTGGAAAAGGTTGAGGTTGATAACAACGAATTTTATTTAAAACATCTCATCGAAAGAGAGAAACCAAAAGATAAGTTCCTGCTGTATTTTCCTTATGATAAACCAGAACATCACAACAATTGGCTATTAGACCTTGAATTGGCTTACTTTGTCTTTCATAGTGATCAAGAAGCCCTGTATTGTCAGGAGGTGGGGCTGGAATTTCATTTTAAAGAACTCATTGGTGAGCATATTGAGTTTTTCGCTAACAAGGAAAGAAGAGCGAAATTAAAAGATTTACTCGGGAAAAATGATGAGCACAAGGCCATCCGCTATAAAATGCTGGCTATACTTTTCGGGGTGGAGAATATTGGATTAACCTCTTTCATCATGGCTCATGCGACTGCCTTCACCAATGAAAGTAAAAGGTATAACAAGGAATTAGAACGCTACAACTTAAAATCATTTTATTGGAAAGAGATTGAAAGACGATTCAATTATATTTCAGACAATCCTTCTATTTATGATTTTCTAATTGAAGTTTTTAAGAATAACTTTTCGCTTGGAGAACGGACAGGTATTTCAAATGAGTCCAAAATTTTACTCTCGGTTTGGAAAGATTCAATCACCTACAGGGAATCATTTAAAGCTTTATCGAATAAGATTGCGGACGAATTGAACGTGGAAGCCAAGCTTAACGAAGCAACAGTTGATGATGTTATAGAAGATGACCTATTTGAAATCATCGATCAAAAAGTGATTTCCGATCTTTCTTATTTTATAATCAATGAAGTTTATATTAATGGGAAGGTTGACCAGTTTATCAAGAAAAGAGAGTACAAATACTGGTATAATGAGTATCAGTATTTCTATGCCTGTCTTAAATATGGAAATGACCTCATCAAATTAGTTAAAAAACATAATCAGGATCAGATTGAATCATTCCAACAAGGTATCAAAAATTATACGGATACTTATTTCGAAATAGACTACGATTACCGGAAGTTTATTCATAATTATCGCTTAACTAAACAGAATCGAGCATTAGAGGAGTTACTTGATAAGGTAGAAAAGGTTTATCGTAACGACTGGCTTTTCCATTTCAATAACAACTGGCAAAAAATCATCGACAATATTGATTCGTGGGGTGATATTCACCAAATTTCTCAAAACAGATTTTTTACAGGCCACGTGAAAAGCTTTATTACAAAAAAACAGAGAGTATTTGTAGTGGTTTCAGATGCGCTGAGGTATGAATGTGGATGGGAATATTTCCGAAAAATACAAAACGAAAAACGTTTTGAAGGTCAAATGAATTATATGGTTACAAGTCTACCATCATACACCCAGTTAGGAATGGCCAATTTGTTACCCCATAAGCATATTTCAATAGAGCCTGAAAGCGATAATGTTTTAGTGGATGGTAAATCAGCTTCAGGTTTACAGGGCCGGAAAAATGTTTTAGAAAATTACCAAGAAGCAAAAGCAACCGCTATCAATGCAGAGGATTTTATGGCTATGAATGCCAGTACAGATGGGAGGGACTTTGTTAAAAAGCATGACTTGATTTATATCTTTCACAACCGGATAGATAAAGTAGGTGACGATAAAACTTCAGAGGACAAGCTAACAGAAGCTGTTGAGGCAGAAATCAATTATTTGTTAGATGTGGTGAAGAAAATCAGCAATATGAATGGGTATAATATGCTCATTACGGCTGATCATGGCTTTTTATACCAAAATCATGAGCTTGATGAAAGCGATTTCTCCGCAGGAAAGGTGAAGGGGAATATTTGGAAAGAATCCCGCAGGTATGTCATCGGACAGAACCTTGATGGTGAAAAGAGCACAAAACACTTTACTTCAGAGCAGCTGGGATTAAACGGAAAAGGAGAAGTTTTAATTCCAAAATCAATTAATCGGATTCGAGTAAAAGGTTCAGGCTCAAGATATGTGCACGGTGGGGCTACCCTACAAGAAATAGTTGTTCCACTGGTGAAAGTAACCAAGGTAAGAAAAGATACTACCAAGCAAGTTGAAATAGACGTGATTAAGTCATCAGATAAAATAACTACCAATTTGCTTGCTGTATCCTTTCTACAAACCGAATTGGTAACGGAAAAAACACTCCCCAGAACCATTCGGGCAGCTTTATATGCAGACGATGGAACTATTCTGAGTGATCAATTCACCTACAAATTTGATAAAACAGAAGGGCTGGAAAGAACACGAGAGGTAAAACACCGATTCCAATTAAGTGCCAACGCAAGTGGTAAATATAAGAATCAGCGTGTTAAATTAATATTGGAAGAACCTGTTGAAGGTTCAAACCAATGGAAGCATTATAAAGAATATTATTATACCTTAAACATTTCATTTACAAGTGATTTTGATGATATTTAATTATGGATACACTGGATAAAAAAGTCAACGAACACTATGGCGGTAAGGTAGTCAGAAAGGATCTTACCAAATTAGTTAAAGGGAATGCTGTTGTTCCAACCTATGTCTTAGAATACTTATTGGGGCAATATTGTGCTACAGATGACGAAGAAACTATAAATGCAGGGGTGGAGTCAGTAAAAAAGATTATCGCAGAGCACTTTGTTCACCGGGATGAAGCCCAGTATATTAAGTCAGTTATCAAAGAAAAGGGATCGCATAGAATAATAGACAAGGTTTCGGTTAAATTGAATGACAGGAGAGGTTTGTATGAAGCTGCCTTTGCCAACCTTGGAGTAAAAAAAGTAATTGTTGATCCGGACATTGTTAAAAGACACAAAAAACTTCTATCATCAGGGGTTTGGTGCATAGTTACATTGGGTTATATTGTTCCTGAGGAAAAAGAGCAAAGTCCTTGGATACTTGAAAGTATAAAACCCATTCAAGTAGCTCAAATTGATATAGAAGAATTTAAAGAGGCCAGAAAGTTATTTAAAACTGATGAATGGTTGGATCTCCTAATGCGATCCATTGGGCTGAACCCGGAACATTTCAATAAGCGATCTAAATTTATCCAATTAACCCGTTTAGTTCCATTTGCAGAGAATAACTATAATCTCATTGAACTTGGCCCTAAAGGAACAGGAAAATCTCATATTTACTCTGAAATGTCACCTCACGGTATTTTAATTAGTGGAGGGGAAGTAACTAAGGCCAAATTGTTTGTAAATAATAGTACTGGAGATATTGGTTTAGTTGGTTACTGGGACGTTGTTGCCTACGATGAATTTGCAGGGACGACAAAAAAAGTCGATAAAGGTCTTGTAGACATCATGAAAAACTACATGGCAAATAAATCCTTCTCAAGAGGTACTGAAGTATACGGTGCTGATGCTTCGATGGCTTTTGTGGGTAATACCTTACATTCAGTCGCCTTTATGCTGAAGCACAGCGATCTTTTTGAAGCATTGCCTGATGTATATCATGATTCAGCTTTTCTTGATCGAATACAATGTTATTTGCCCGGCTGGGAAGTCAATAAGTTAAGAACAGAGATGTTTACCAATAATTACGGTTTTATAGTAGATTATTTAGCAGAGATCCTTAAACATCTCAGAAAAGAAGATTATACGAACATTTATAAAGAATATTTCGAATTATCAGACACGTTAACCAGTAGAGATAGAGATTCCATCGCCAAAACAGTAAGCGGATTGATTAAAGTGATTTATCCTGACGGGCAATATGATGAAAATCAACTGAAAGAGCTTTTTGATTTTGCTATTGAAAATAGAAAGCGGGTTAAGCAAGAGCTAATTAAAATGGATGAAACATTTGAGCCAGTCGACTTCTCATATAATATCAATAGCTCTGGCAAGAAAGTAATCATAAACACTTTGGAGTATTTGAATTATTTACCTGAGCAAATAGACAAAAGCGAGGAAGATCTGGTTGATACAGAGGAAAAGGAAGAGCCTAAAAATACCAAAAAGAAACTGCCAGATTATAGTCAAAAAATAATCCATGATAACCAAACAGGGATTTCATATTATAAGCTTTTTGCCGATTATTTAAAAGGCGCTACAGAAATAACACTAACTGACCCTTTTATCAGATTGCCTTATCAAATGAGAAATTTCATGGAATTCTGTCGCTTGGTGGCAGATGTAAAGGAAAAAGGAGAAATGGTAAAGCTTCACTTAGTGACTAACAATAACGAGGAATACCTTGAAAACGCTAAGGAATCTTTTAAGCAAATACAGGAATCCCTTGAATCTATGGAGATTTATTTTACTTATGAATTTGATGATAGCATCCATGATAGATTCATTGAAACGAATAATGGGTGGAAAATTATTTTAGGTAGAGGTTTAGACCTCTTCCAAAAAACAGATGGCCCCTTTGATTTAGCTGAAATCTACCAAGAAAAGCGGCTATGTAGACATACTCAGATAACTTATCTGGCGAAATGAAAAATGCATTTTAAGATCTCATATTCATCACAACTTTTATAAAAATATTTATAAAGTTGTATTTCTATACATTCACAGCATTATCCTTTTTGGCCCCTATAGTAATTTCTTCTCCATACATATTATTTGCAGTGGCACTAATATGATAATATTCAAATAACGCATCTAAGTTATACAGAATCATCTCGTTTTCAATATTTTTAAAAATAAAGTTGACGTCAGGCTTATGAGATAAGTTCTGTTTTATATCAATAAATACATTTTTAATAAATGATGGATCAATAGAGTTTACCCCTTCTAAATCTAATTCAATATTAATTTTGTTTTCATTTACAATCTCAATTTTATCAATGAGTTCTTTTAATCCATTAATTATATTGTTACTATCTAATCCGCCCCAAAATATTTTTTTATCCACTTTATTTCTTAACCTAAATGTTTTCATAGCTGTTTATTTTTTTTAATAATTTGCAAAGCAATTATCGATCTGTTTAAAGCATATTTACTCTTCCAATAATATATATTTTTTAAATGTTTATTAGTAGATAAAACATCATTAATTAAAAACTCAACATTTTCTTTTTTTGCAATATCATTAATAATTTCAAGAATATTTTCAGTAAACAATAGATTTTCTTTTCTTCCAGTTTTTACTTTATCTAATGCACAGATAATTAGATATCCAAATGGTTTTAGCCAATAAAAAGACTTTTCAACTAATGATTTATATATCTCTTCTACCTTTTCCTTATCTATTCCTTCCCCATAACCATAAGGAGGATCTGTGACGACTGCATCTATAGTTGATTCTGCAATATTATAAAAATCTTTTTTATCACAAATATCATTTATTTTAAATACAGGATAAATATTATTTTCTGCGGATTTATTAATATAACCTACTCTTTTAGTTAAATAGTTTCCATCAGTAAAACATCCACTTGTATCAACATCTAAATTCAATACAGGTTCATTAGTCTTTCTATATTGTTCTTCGAATAATTTGAGTTGTTTCCCGCAAAGCGTATAATCAAATGTATTTTTAGAATTCTTAATATAACTTTTTATAAAATCAACTTCATTTGGTAGATTTTTTCCATTATCATTCTTATCTCTGGACTTACGGTTTTGTTGTTTAATAAAACTACTTCCCCGTCTATTTTCCATTTCATATCTTCGTAAAATGTAAAAATGCAATCTTTTACTAAAATTTTCTATTTTAAATGCCACATCATTATCAGCTACTGGTAATCCTTGCCTATTATTATCCTTTATGCCATCACCAATTTTATTTTGTAGCTCTTCATTTAGCTCGTTATTATCAATTTGATTATCGATTTTTTCAACAGTATTTTTGAAAAACTTATAACCAGAACACAAAAAATCGTAATTATCTTTAGCACCTTGAGACCCAAATATATCACTTGAAATTGATTTGCAGCCTATTTGAGAGGCTTCAATTGAAATAGTCCCTGTACGGCAAAATGGGTCTAAAACCGTGGAAGTTTCATCTAATTTTGCCAAATTAATCATTGCATTCATTAACCTATGAGGAGTTGTAAATATCCCGGACCAAAAAGGCTTCATTTCTTTTACCTCATCTAATTCATGGATTGGATTATCTTTTTTGTATTCACTTAAATACCCAATAGCAAAATCTATAATATTTCTGTCATTATATAAATTAGAGAGTACTGATGGAGAACTATTATCTATTCCTTTTTCTTTTATTATAAATATTTTTTCATTTCCTGATTTGAATCCTTTTCCATGTTTTTTTATATTATTTTCAAGAGACATTTCAATTTTTTGTTGAGCGGTATTAAAATGATAATTTTCTATATGATAGCGTTTGTCATCAATTAAGAGCCCTTCAAGTTTGTTTTTAATAGGATTATCAGATTCTTTATAAAATAGTACTTTGTATTCTTGCTGTTCTTTTTTGAAAAACGCAGTTATATCGTTTGTTATTTCTTTGATCTTCAAATTATCCCACTTTGACAAGAAGATGAATTTACCACATGAATGAATATAACCTGATCTTCTTATTATTTCTTTTATATCAAGCCTAACAGAAGTATAAACAATAGCAGATTGTGACAAAAAAATAACAAGTATTTTATCCCTGTTCTTATCGATGATTGAATTATTTGTGAATTTTAAGTCATTTTCACCTTCCAGATTTTCAATTTCTGATGATTCAATTATAACATTATTATGCTGCATTTCTATTAATGCCAACAACTCACCTTTCTGAATATCTGTTTTTTCAGTGGACTTGAAGAAGACGAATAAATAGCTGTTAATGTTTTGTTCATGTGCCATATTAAATAAAAGTAAAAATTTGAATTGCTATATCATTGATAGTCTGAATTTTATTTTACATCTCAAAAAAATAATGGGTTATCTGTATCAATAAATTTATACTAAAGTAATAAACTAAATGAGAAAATCAAATTTTATAGTTATTTTTGTTTATAGAATGATGTTATTCTTTATTGTCCCCTTATGATAAATTCATATAAGCTTATACTAAAAATTTATAATCAAAGATAATATAATTGTGTCTCAAGCCCTATGGGATTATTTATATAATAAAGTGAATAAGATTGAATAAATATTCTCCAAAATGCAAGAGAATACTATGAATATTTAAATTTGTTATTTTTATGGTTAATAAAATAGTAAACAATGAGGGAATTAAATAATAGTACAATAAAATGGCCTAACGTAAATTTTGTTACTTGGCCTTATCAGAAACAAACAGAAATTAAACACACTTTACTAAAAAAGTATTTACCTGTTTGGTTAAGTATTCTTGGTAAATATAGTGGAGTTAATTATTTAGACGGTTTTGGTGGACTTGGAGCTTATCATAACAGTGATGACATAGCAGCAGGTAAGTATATTTCCAAAAACTTTGGCTCGCCGATCATCGCAATTCGAAATATATATTCTCTACGAAAAAAGAAAAAAATAAATAATGCCAAAGTTGTGATAATAGACTCTGCTGATGAGAATCTTCAAAATATACAAAAAATTATAGAGTTTCATGGAATTAATTTCATGCCAATTTACGTTCACGGTGATTTCGATAAAGAAATAAACAAAATCCTCGATCAAGTTGAGAAATCAGGGAAAACACTTGCCCCAACCTTCTTTTTTGTTGATCCATTCGGATTTAAAATTAAGCACTCAACGATCATTCGTTTGATGCAAACTCCAAAATCAGAGGTATTAATAAATTTTATGTATACAAGAATAAATGAATTTTTAAGTTCTCCACAGCTTGAATCAACATTGAACGATCTTTTTGGTACTGATGAGTGGAAAGATTGCATAACCTCAGACAGAAGAAGCCGTGAACGGGAGATTGTAAAATGCTACCGGGATCAATTCAAAAAACACGGTTTTTATGTAGTTCCTTATAAATTTGAGTTTCCAGAGCAAAGGAGAACTTACTATTATCTTTTCCATATTAGTCAGCACTATAAAGGATGCGCAATTTTAAAGGACATATCGTCCAAATTAGCATCAGTTTATGGTGGGCATATGGAATTTCAATCAAAAAAAAGAGCATTAGATTTATTTTCTTTACTTCCAAAACATAAGCGAACAGATTCTTGTGGGAAATTTTTTTGCTATAAATCTGGAAGTACAGGCTGTGATAATTGTATCTATGAGAAGTTTAATGGAAGAGTTATAACTTATTTTGACTTCAGAAATGAGATAATTGATGAAGTTCCTCTCACTGAATCAGGGATCAAAGATGCGCTCAGGGAACTTGAAGAAAATAAACTTCTCGAAGTAATACAAGGAAGTTCACGAAAAAGAGAAAGGAAAAATAGGGGAGGATTCAAAGAGGATGATAGACTTAACTTTGCCACAAAATGAAAATAAAAAAGAAAAAAAGAACTTCTCTGCTGTATCAGACTAATGTTGAGTACGGTGATTGGTGTTTGAATCATATAGAAAATTGTGCACATGGGTGTAAATACCCTTGTTATGCAATGATGATGGCAAAACGGTTTGGGAGAATTAAATCATATGATGAATGGATAAATCCAATATTGGTTGAGAATTCATTAGAAATTCTGGATAAAGAAATTCCGAAATATAAGGATAAGATTAATTTCGTTCACCTCTGCTTTACGACGGATCCATTTATGTATAAGTATCCTGAAGTAGTGGAATTAACCCTCAAAATCATTAAGAAGTTAAATGAGAATGATATAAAGATTACTGCACTTACGAAAGGTGTATTGCCTGAAATACTTAAAAACTTTAGTCCAGAAAATGAATATGGTGTTACTCTGGTATCACTTACCGAACATTTTAAAACTAATTACGAGCCATACGCTGCTCCATTCGAGGAAAGATTGAAATCATTAAAACATTTACATGAAGCTGGATTTAGAACTTGGGTAAGCATTGAACCTTATCCAACACCAAATATTGATCCAGAGAATAAAATTGATGCTCTTCTTGATATTGTTTCATTTGCAGACAAGATTGTATTTGGAAGGATGAATTACAATCCAGAGATAAATAACTTTAAGGATGCGCGAAGATTCTTTGAAGAGTGTTCTCAAAAAGTCATTAAATTTTGTGAGCAGAATAACAAGGAACATCATATCAAATTTGGTACAAGATACTTCGATAATAAAAATACCCAAACCTTATTTAATAAAAAATAAACCTTTTTTTATACAAACACTTCATCAAATATTAAATACAACAATTTAGAAAGCAATAGGATGATAGTAGCACGAAGATAACATGTAGTAATCTATATTATTGGGTTAAATGAAGTATTATTCCGGCTAATCAATCCAGCCTCCTTCAATATCCTTTTTGGGTATATTGCATCGCTTGTTTTATAACTCTAATTACCAAGGGTTTTTATTCTCTTCTTAGAAGACTTAACACAGAATTAACACATAGAACTCTGATAATTAATAAACTATTGGTAGTTTACAATGTAAAACAAGAGCAATAATATAATTATATATAAGTATGGGTAGAAATGTAACATTGGATGTGTAAGGCCCCCGAATAAGTCTGATATAAATATAGATAAAAATTAGTAATTATTCATTTTGGTGCATTTCTTCATTCTTTTTATCAATAATCGCATTCCTTTTACAATACCATATCTTTTAATCGCATATTTACCAAACTCAGAACAAGTTGGGCGGAGATTACAGGTCACAAAAAGCTGTTCTTCTCCGCCCCCCTTTTTTTGATAATTATCAATTAGTTTTAAAATAAGCTTTTTCATTATTGATAAATTCAAATTTGCCGCTATCTCCCTAATGTTACAAGAAGGGCTTCACGTGACCAGAATAGAGCAGTTCGTTTTTTTTCTATTACTTGAAAAACTACTTGCCATCCTTCTTTCGCTTCTTTATTTAACCGTTGATTTACTTTTTCAACAGGAAGGGTAGCAGACCCCAAGAAAATAGAACTGCAACCACTTTCTGTAATTAGGATAACTTTGTACTCTGAATATTTTTCCATAACTTAAATTATTTTGGTTCAACAGCAATTGCTCATTTTTATTTAATCAAAGTATTGTAATCTATTTGTGACTTAAATTATAACTGCGATTTAAATTTTTAAAAATAGATTAATAAGTATTGATCAATTACTTAGCAAATTTATCCATTAGCAATAATATGTTCCGATTATTCCTGAATATCTATTATATTCACTTTCCAATCTCCCATTGCATTTATTTGCAGATAGTATTTCCCTTTTTTAGGTTGATAAGAATTACCTTCTCCCGCTCCCTGCTGGTTAGCTGGGACGCCAACTAATGAACCATTAGCTTTATATAGATAAATTTGGAAAAGACTACCTTTAGCATTCCATTGAATTTCCCATCCTGATGGGGCATTAAACGGCCTTGTGTTTTTACCCCCAGACCCTGAGAATGAAGCTACCACATTATTATCTTTTTTATTAGCTGCTGAGGTAGTGGTTTGTTCAGTGTTTAATTGCACGATATTAACATCCCACTCACCTATTGCATTAATTTGCAGGTAATATTTCCCGCCATTTGCTTGATAAGAATTACCTTCTCCATCTCCCTGTTGATTCGCAGGAACACCTTTCAATGAGCCATCGGCATTATAAAGATATATTTGGAAAAAATCACCTTCAGCATTCCATTGAAGTTCCCACCCATCATCCACTTCAAATGGTCTGGTATTCTTGCCTCCTGAGCCACTAAAGTTTTTGATAATCTTTTCTTGGGCAAAGAGTCCAAAAGATACAAAGAGCAATGAAAGAGTGAATGTTAATAACTTTTTGGTAGTCGCTGATTTGAAGTTAATTTTTTTTATGAAAAATTTATTTGTTTTAACCTTAGTTCTTTTTTGTGGATTACTTAGTGTCATGATTCAATTTTTTCATTAATTGTTTCTCTATATAATTATTTATCAATTAATAATGACTAATATAATATTATTTATATATAATCGCAATAAATTACTAAAATTTTACGTTGAGGTTTTACACTCCTTTCTTATTTGTCTTATTTTTTTGATTTGAGGGACATTAATATCTTATTTGTGATCTATCTATAAATAATCAACAAAAAATGAAGAATTCGAATAAGTATAATTTTAGTTATTCGGATTTTGATTTAGCTGAGATATTATTTGATTTTAACTTACTACATAAGTACCAGCATATAAACAGATAGAATGCTTTAAGGTTACCACGTCCTGTGGTAGCCTTTTTTTGATCGCATATTCCGTTATATGCAGTATATGCAAACAACAATCTAAAAATGATTTATTACACTGAGTTTATTCTCATAGAATGAAAAAAGTAGAGCATAAATTCGCTCATTTGTTATCTTTTCTTTATTTTTAAAATTGCAAATCAAAGTATTGTTGTTTTAGAACAGTTATAACTTAATTATGATAGGACTTCGGCAAATTGTAATCATTCTGTTTAGTTTAATAATATCATCTTTAAGTTCTAATGCCTCCCAAGATTATCGATTAGAAATCGTTATCGATAGAATCGATGAAATCGAAAACTTCTCGTTTTTGCCAAAATCGTTAAGTGAAAGAATGATTAATAAGTTCCCATCAAGAAAGCATTCCAAGGATAGACCCACCTATTTTTTCAATATTGCGGATTCCACTTACGGCTTAAATGATGGCACATTTGATGTTCATGTATGGAAAGATTCAACGTGGATTAATCTTTATGATGGAGTTTATAGTGGATATAATTTTTATTCTCAGGTTCTTATCATAAACAATAAACTTTATTCTCTGGGTGGATATGGATACTGGACATGGCATAGCGACCTTATTCAATTTGACTTTGAGGAAAAGGAGTGGGAAATTGTAAGTGTAAATAATGCGCTCACTAACTATTGTGGGGAACTTAGAGGCACAAAAGGGGATACTATTGTTTCTTTTCTGGGACAATATGCTGACGAAAAAACTAACCAGAGGAGTCGAGAATATAACGGATACTGGCTGACGTTAAATAACAAAGAATGGAAAAAAATTCAAATCAACCTAAAAGAAGAGGATTTTCAGAGAACCAAATGGTATAAATTATCATTTAATCTCCCAAATTATTGGATTTTATATAACAAATATAAAGCCAATACCGGATTTACAATTATAGACAAATCTACATCAAAAATTTATTTTAAAGAATATGTACCTTATGGGATCACTGACTCTCCTTATTTTTATTTTTCGGACAATAGATTATACTGGCAATCTTCCAATAATAAGCTTTTGATGAAAAATATGGATGAAGCTATTCAATCAGCACAAAATATTGGGAAAGTGAATTTCATTGAAGAGAAAGACCAAACATCAAAATTTACTATAATCATTATTGTAGGCGCTTTTATAATTTTTTCAATGATTTCATGGATATTTATTCGAAGAAAAATAGGTAAAAAGACCAAAAAAGAGGGTAGCCACATTAATTCAAATGAGATGGAGCGTATTTATAATATAATTTCTAAAATGAAATCTTTGGAACTCTCGACAGAGCAACTTGATACTATCTTTGAAATTGACAATTCGTCGTATGATAATCGAAGAGCACAAAGAGCACGTATAATCAATGAATTAAACACCTTATCTGCTATGAAAGATGGTAAGAAAATCATTTCACGTCATAGAGATCAGACAGATAGACGTTATTTCAAGTATCAAGTTGGTAAAAATTCCCAATAGTTTCCTGCCTATTTAATACCAGATTCCTTGCTTTTATTCATGATCATTATGTGATAACATGTTTATACATATTAATTCATGTATTCAGCTTTATCATCTTTTAAATTTATTTCAAAAGAAATTCATCTTTTTGAAATGTACATAGCATGATTTCATTTTTTTGATTAAGTTATGAAATCGATATAGCCAATTGACACGAAAACTAACTATTAATTATAAGTGCTTTGAGAATTAAAATTATTATCATCAAAATAAAAAGTAGAGTCCAGAAACTGCTTAAAAACCGGGCGTAACCGAAAAAGAAAATGAGTTAAGGGTACAAAAAAATAAATTAAAATGAAAAATTTAACATTAATTTTTACAGTAATATTTATTGCAACTCAACTTACAATAAGTTGCAATTCAAATGATTCAGAACAATCCGATGATTCAGAACAATCGGAAAAAAAAGAAACAATTGATGGAACTTATACCTATAGTGGCAATACGGCTGAGCTTGTAATCACAATTAATGGAGATAGTTGGCAAGGAAAAACAACGATAGCAGGTAATACGGAATATCAAAAAGGTATTGTTAAGGGGGAAGACCTTTATAATGAAACTGGGAGTGTCAAAATTGGATATGTAAATGGTGAAAGTCTAACTACATCCATTGGTGGACAAAGAGTAACACTTCACAAAAAGTAAACAATAAAAGAATTTGTTGAAGATAATTTTAATGTGTATAAGTTTTTTCTTTTGGGTCAATATTATAGCCCAAAAAGTATACTCAGTAGAATATAAAAATCAAGCTGAGGTGAAAGTCTTTGTGGCGGATTATGAATTAAAAGCTGATTTGAAGGTATTCAGGGTAAAATACCAAAATCAAGCAGGTAAAAATAATGGAAAATGGTTCTTTACAAAATACCCTAATCAAGCTAAAAAGAAAATTTATTTCGTTGATTATCGGAATCAGGCAGATTTAACAATCTGTTTTGTGGATTATCCAAATCAGGCTGGATGGAGAGATAAATCTAAGAAACACTTGTTTTACTAAATTAAATAAAAACAAAATATTATGGAACAAATTACACTTAAACAGGAAAATATTGATAAATATGTCGCTACTACGGAAGAATTTTGGAGGGATTTCTATAATTCTTTAGAAGATCCTCTTAGTGAGTTTAATGGTTTCAAAAATGTTTCCTTTGAAAGGTTGACTGAATATTGTTGGAGTGTCACAGAAATTAAAAAAGAGCTAAAAGCACTATTTGAATTTCCACTTTTAAAGAAAGAGTATTTTTTATTTTCTGCTAATGAGTTTATTTTAACCAATTACAGATTAGTAATATTGGATAAAAAAGCTCGGGATCATTCAATTCCTTTATCAAAGCTCAAAAAATTCAGTGAGCAAGGAGATGGTGAAATCATTTACGAAAAGAATGGACAAGATGTAAAACTACAATTCAAAGAAGAAATTATAGACCCCAAATTAATAAGTGATGCTAAGTCGAAATTTTCAGAAACATACTTCGATAAGTACCAAATACATTTGCTCTCTAATTCAATATATGATTTGAATCAATTATACCCTGACTTAAGTATCCCCAAAGTTGATATGTATCCCCTTTCCAAAGAAAAAATGCGAAAAGCTAAAGGCTTAAATAAAGACCAAATAGTTTACACATCTTTTCAAGCTATTAGTAATAATCCAAAACTTACGGGTTTTGTTGTTGTAGTTTTTCTAATCACTTTATTTACATCTTTGGGAGGAAATGGATACAATGTGATTGAGGAAAAAGATGGAGTTGTAACTGCAGAAACTGAAATTGAATATAACGATTATGAACTTACTTCACAAGAATTAGCTGAGGTTATATGGAATATTGTAGATGATTATAGTGATGCAGAAAAAATAACTCTAAAAGTGACTATGAATGGTAAAAACAAATATGGTGATGATGCTTCAGATGAACTTTCACCTTATGTTATGGATAGAAATGAAATCAATGAAGTAAGTAAGTATGAAGAGGATACTTATGTTTATGTAGAGGGTACGGAATATGTTGGAACATATTTAATGAAAAATGGTTACTATAAATAATTTGAATTAAATTTAAAAATAATCTACTATGAAAAATGTAATTTTTACAATGGCAACAATAGCAACACTTTCAATAGGCATGTTTGCAACCCAATCATGTAGTAATTCAAGCGATGGTACAAACGATATTCAATGGATCAATGTTGGAGGTGGAACTTTTGAAATGGGATGTACGGATGAACAATTTGATTGTAAAAGTGATGAAACCCCTCTTCATAAAGTTACCTTAAGCAGTTTTGAGATCACCAAATACGAAATAACTAACGCTCAATACACCGAGTTTTTGAATGATATAAACTGCAACAGTGAGGGCAGCTATAATGACGATGAATATGGCAATGTTGAATATATCACGGAAGATTTAGAAAATAATGCTTGGAGCGATTGCCAAATCAAATACAGCGAAGGACAATTTGTTGTTGAAAGCGGTAAAGAAAATCACCCGGTGATGAGTGTAAGCTGGTATGGAGCTAACGCCTTTGCCAAATGGGCTGGAGGGAGGCTGCCCAGAGAGGCAGAATGGGAATTTGCCGCTCGTGGTGGCAACCAAAGCCAGAACTACATCTATAGCGGCAGCGATAATCTGAATGAAGTGGCATGGTATTATGATAACAGCGACGACCGAACCCACGAAGTTGGTCAAAAGCAAGCTAATGAAATAGGCATATGCGACATGAGTGGAAATGTAATGGAATGGTGCCATGACTGGTACGGTGAGAACTATTACAGCAACAGTCCTAAGAACAACCCGCAGGGCCCTTCATCAGGCGATGAACGCGTTCTGAGAGGTGGTTACACGGCCAGTGACGTAAACCGATGTCGCGTATCCAAACGCGAAAGGTATAGCCCTGGCAATACGTACAATGGCGAATTCGGTGGATTTCGTATTGCTCGTTAGTATAAGTTACGTTTTATTTATTTATAATAATATAACCCGGCAGCCCTCGACAACTGACCGGGCTTTTTTAAACTCCCTAACCAATTTTAACTTATAGCCAGAACTAAAGTAATCTAAATCCATTTAATTAACAATTAACATGGCAAAATGGCGTTATCTCCAATGTAATACCATAAAAACCTAAACTATAAGGAAAATAGTGCTGGTTAGCAAATGATTGAATAAATTTAAAATGTCTTTAATTTATTAATTCCCAGTGGTTCTATAATTATTTGCCTGATTTCCATTTTTAGCACTATTTAATTTTTCCTTTTGGATGGAAATGTTCTTCATAAATCTTTTTATTGATTTTTTTGAATACCAGTTGCAATTAGTCATCATCATTCCACCCCCAATTCCAGAGGGATATTCAATAATGAGCCACTTTCCTTTTTTTGCATAATATAGAACGAAAAGCACGAATGATAAAATAATAAAGAAAAAAGAAAGCCATCGTACGTATACCGATTCATCATACCCAATATCTTCACTGAGAAAAAAACCGAGTATACCCAGCAGAAATAAAGGAAGAATGTATTTAAATTTATGTATAGGATTGTCTATCAGAAAAGACATACCTGTGATATTCATTAAATCTACGACTTTTTCCCCATAATAATATATGATATTATTTTGAAGGTTTTTTTCAAAAATTTTACCATGTTGGTATACTCTTTTGTCAGAACAAAAAAGCACTGATTTTTTAAATTTATTTTGGACAAATAATGTACTTATGAACCCACTACCCAGTGTATCTATTAACCTTTCATCATTGCTATAAAATAGCTTATTATCTCTAAGAACTTGCTTAATATCAAGGGAATCTTCTGTTTCAATAGCTCTTTCACTCGGTGCTGTTGTATTATCATAATTATATTTACTATGGTCGTGTTGTTTACCACTAATTTGGTTTTGCTGTTTGCCGCAAAATTTACAAAAAAGAGCTTCGTCATTGATTATATTTCCGCAATGTTGACATTTCATAATATCATGTATTTTACAATTAATAAAATGCAGTTAACTCTCTAAAAGATTTCATTTCCATTTTTCTCAAAGTAATAGCTAACCCCCTTCCTTCTGGCTAATATACTGCCATCATCATTTAATTCAATTTTCTTATATTTAGAATCAATAATTAGCTGACCATTATTAAACACGCCCCATTTCTTATTTTGAGCTTGAACCTTAAATAGCCCCTTATCCATTTCAAATATCTTTTTATAAGAGCAGGATAATATTTCATTTCCTTCCTTACTCAAGTTTCGCACTTGTTGATAAACCGCTAAGATACAAAGAAATATATTTTTTTGAGGTTTAATTAAACATCTGATAGTCAGTATTATGATTATTCCAATCTCAGTTAAGCCGCTACTGTCAATTCAGGCCCGGTGT
>JAIPAH010000073.1 GCA_021740175.1 Bacteroidales bacterium | reverse complement strand
TTGCTGTTTTTAAACAGTTCCAGGGCTTCCTCATGATAGATAGCTCCTCCTGTTCGCTCCAGCACTTCGAGAGCTGAATAAAAGATCTCCTCGATCTGGTTTTCAGAAAGGACCTTGAATTGGGTCGATTTGTTGACCGTATGATTAATTTTCATGAAATTCTTTTTTTAATTCTTAGCTTTTTCAAAATAGTCACGGCTAACATCCACCGCTGTACTGGCATTGGCTCCATACAGGTCGGCGCCGATTTCCTGGGCATACTCCTCGGTAACGGGCGCCCCGCCAACCATAACCGTTACCTGGTCTCTGATGCCTGCTTCTTTCAGGGAATTGATCACTTCACCCATACGGGGCATGGTAGTCGTCAGAAGGGCTGACATTCCCAAAACATCAGGCTTATGTTCGATAGCCGCGTTGACAAAATTTTCATTGGGCTGGTCGATACCGATGTTGATGACTTTATAGCCCGCTCCTTCGAACATCATCCCGACGAGGTCTTTACCAATATCATGAAGGTCACCTGCGACGGTCCCGATCACCAGTGTGCCGGCACTGCCCAATTCGCCTTCCGACAATTTGGGGCGAAGGATATCCATGGATTTGCTCATAGCTTTTGCACAGCGGAGTACTTCGGGCATAAACATCTCCCCGTTTTTCCACTTCTCCCCTACGGTATCCATGCCCGGTAACAGCCCCTCGTTGAGGATCTTG
This sequence comes from Bacteroidales bacterium, assembly GCA_021740175.1. GTDB lineage: Bacteria > Bacteroidota > Bacteroidia > Bacteroidales > JAIPAH01 > JAIPAH01. The sequence goes on along the minus strand of JAIPAH010000073.1, from coordinate 14,527 downwards.
GCAGGTTCGGCATTTGAATCAATAGCACTCTGAGTCAATTCTGTTAATTGATCCACTTTTCCCTGGATCAAGGTTTCGGTTATTTTTCCTAAATCGTAACTCATAATATATCTGTTTTTTATGTTATCAAATTTGTTTTATTAAACCTTTTAAAACGGCATATGAGGCGAAAAACTCTTCTCATAATTTTTCCGGATTTCCTTATAGTCATCGGCCAATGACTCATATAAATCCACGGCTGCTCTGCATTTATTGAGCGTATAAAAATGCAAACCGGGGGCCCCGTTTTCCAGCAAGTCGTGAGCTTGCTTAATAGCAAAGTCTAACCCGATTTTGTATAGTTCATTGGGTCTTCCCAGATTGGCTTCCATCCTTCTCTGAAGGGATTCGGGAATATGGGCGCCTGAAATGTCCGCAAACTTTTTGATTTGCTTGTAATTCGTAATCGGCATAATTGCCGGAATTATCCGGCAATTTATTCCCGCTTTCTGGGTTTTTTCCAAAAACCTGTAATAATGGTCGTTATCGAAAAACATCTGGGTGACCAGAAAATCCACTCCCGAATCGACCTTATACTTGAGGTTGCGAATATCCTCATCCATTGACCGGGCCTCGGGGTGTTTCTCCGGATAAGCCGCTGCTCCGATAGCAAAATGATCGTAATACTTTTTTACAAACTGAATCAAATCACTTGCATAATTGAAGCCATCGGCGTTCTTCAGGGCTTCCGGGTTATCCTTCGGCGGATCGCCCCTCAAAAGCATGATGTTTTCGATATTATTATCCTTAAGCACCCGCATGTCGTAAGCGATCTTCTCCTCGGTAGCATTCACACAAGTGTAATGGGGCATACATGTGAAGTTGAGTGAATTATTGAACAAATCCACCATGTCAAAGGTCTTCTCATGTGTAGAACCACCCGCACCGTAAGTGCCGGTTACGAAAGAAGGATTTAACTTCATTAACTGACCGGCATTAATTCCAAAGCGCACTGCTGCATTCAAATTTTTCGGTGGAAAAAATTCAAAAGAAAATGTCCGCTTGGTTTCTTTAAAAATGTCTGTAATTTTCATGGTTAATATTTTTAAATTCTTATACTTCTACTAGTCAATAGCTTACACCTTAACACCGGTTTGATAACCGATTAACGGTGCGAGCCACTTCTCAGCTTCGCTGATCTTCCATCCCCTTCTCCGTGCATAATCTTGCAACTGATCTTCCAAAATACTCCCCACACGGAAATACCGAGCCTCGGGATGAGCTACATAAAACCCGGAGACCGAACTTGCCGGGTGCATTGCATAGCTGGAGGTTAGTTTGATATCCGTATGGCGGGTAGCCTCTAACAGCTCAAAAATATCCCCTTTCAGGGTGTGGTCGGGACAGGCGGGATAGCCGGGGGCAGGCCTGATCCCCTGGAATTTTTCTTTAACAAGGCTTTCATTGCAAAGATTTTCGTCTTTATGATACCCCCAGAATTCTTTTCTTACGCGCTCATGCAAAAGTTCGGCGAATGCTTCTGTCAGTCTGTCGCATACCAGCCGGAACATGATGCTGTTGTAATGATCCCCTTGTTGCTTAAATTCGTTGACATAATAATCGGAATCTATACCGGCAGAAACGGCAAAAGCCCCGATATAATCATGCAGTCCGCTATCAAAGGGAGCCAAGTAGTCACTCAGCGAAAGATATTCATTTTTGATGCGCTTTGCCCGCTGCTGGCGAAGCATGGGAATAACTTTCCGCACCTTTTCCCTGTTATCATCTTCAAAAACAAGAATATCATCCCCTTTGGCATTTGCCGGGAACAGCCCGAAAACGCCTTTAGCTGAAATCAATTTGTTTTCAATGATTTTATCTAACAATTGGTTGGCCTCCCGGAAAATACGATTGGCTTCCTTCCCTTTCTTTTCATCCTCAAGGATCCCGGGATATTTACCTTTCATTCCCCATCCAAGGAAAAACGGCGTCCAGTCGATGTAATCTCTTAGTTCTTCCAGGGAATAGTCATCAAACACTTTAACGCCAAGCATTTCCGTAGATCTTATTTCATCGACACGTCCGGGGATAAAAGCATTTTGACGGGCTTCTTCCAGGGAAACATGGGCGGTAGAACTTTTTGGTTGAGAGGTTTCTTTTTCACCCTGTTTTAAATGGGTATTTGCAGTATTTGTATTCATGTCTTTTAAACTTTTGTTTTTGGGTTGCATTGGATTGGCAGGTCTTTTACGAGGATTATATTTTTTCGCTTTACCGGCTATCGTTTTGATATGGGCAGGACGCGAATCATAACAGCCCCCGGCGATATTGACCAATCCTTCATTGAAAAAGCTTTCAATATCTCCGTCCATCCGGTTCAGTGCGTGATTATAATGGGCATTTCCATTCATGAATCCTGCGCTAAAATGAGTGGTCACATAAAAAGGGGTTCTGGCGGATAACCTTCGAATGAGAGGTAGTAATGACTTGACCCTGAATGAGCAATTAATACCGACAGAAAATATCCGCTGTTGTGCTATAGCATTCATGAAAGACTCGAACTTCTGTCCTGTAATGGTATGGCCTCGACTGTCAACAGGCGTCACAGAAATCGTTACAGGAAGCTGCCTGTAATTAATCTTTTCGATAGCAGTAAGTACTGCTTTGACATTCAGTGAGTCAATAATAGTTTCGATAAGAAACATATCAACCTCACCATCGTTTAGCACCCAAGCTTGTTGTTGATATATTCTAACCAGGGTTTCAAAATTTAAATCCCGGCTGGCGCTAATTTTTGATTCTTCGGTTCTTATTGAAATGTTACCCGTAATACCTAAAACACCGGCGACAAAGCGCGGTTTATTTTGTATGGAATATTTATGGGCCATCTCTCTGGCAATGAGAGCCGATTGGCGATTTATATTATAAGTGACTTCTTCCCTATTATGGCCTTCTAAAAATAATGCATTGGCATTGAGTGTATTAGTCTTGATAATATCGGCGCCCGCTTCAAGATATTGGCCATGAATACGTTGAATTAATTCAGGGTGTGTTAAAGACAAAAACGCGTGATTATCGGACAATTTACTCAAAGACTCCTTATTAAAATATTCTCCTCCCGAATCAGCCACTTCCAAATCACACTCTCGAATCATGGGAGTCATGGGGCCATCGAGAATCAATATTCTGTCTTTAATTATTTCATTCAAACTCATAAACCTACGTTTTTAAAATGCATCTATAAAAAGAAATATCCATTTATTTTAAAAATGCATGGCGCTACACACCTGCTTTTCGTTCTGTTAAAATATTATTGGTAAACGGGAATTAGTCTATCGCTCGGAAAAGCTAGAAAAGCACTTGTTTGCGCGTAAGAAAATGAACGCGTTGAAAATAATCAATTATTTTATTATATTGCGTTCGCTTCTCTTCTATAAATCTGATAATAAGCCCATTGTAATAATAATCCATAATAAAATTACTCCTTCTGCTTTTTATTACGTATGCAAAATTATAGTAATTCAGTTATAAGAGCAAGTTTATGTGTTGTCAATATTTGTTAATTTCCCCTTCAAAAAATTAAAAGACTGTATATCTGTGAATTATGATTCCCGGAAAACTATTTTTTAAATTAAATCTAAATTAATTTAATGTAAGAATCGGCTCATAAACATAAAACAATTTAATGCTATTATTGTATAAATTATTGATATTGTAATTTTTACGAATAAAAACTTTCTTATCCTAAATATCCCGTAGAACATATCTTTTTCTATACGAAGTTTTTAAAAAACGAAACTCAATGATATTCAGTAAATTCCCTTCAGAGCCTGTCCCGGTTATTCTACCGGGAGAATTTAAGGGTAAAAGTTGCTGAATATCCTATTATAAGGCTTTTGGGACGGCCGCGAAAGAATGAGGAAATTACCTTTGAGCTCAGTCTAAAAAGCCTTATCACCCCTAAATCCCCTGAAGGGGACTTTTTTAAACTGTTGATTTTTAGACCGGCCTCACCTTTTTTTCCCGGAAGATTTGCGCGGTTTTTGTTTTTTATGCTGACCTGCCGAAGGATTATACTCGGGACCTTTCCCAATATCCGGGGGATTCACATTTTTAAAAACCTCATAGCCGAGGAGTTTTTCAATTTTAGCAAACTTCCATTGCTCATCCGGGCCTATAAAGGTAATAGCCACACCATCGGCCTCCGCCCTTGCCGTACGGCCGATCCGATGAATATAATCTTCGCTTTCGCCCGGAACATCATAATTTAAAATCAATCCCACATTCTCGACATCTATACCTCGCGAAAGCACATCGGTGGCTACCAAAACTTTCAACTGCTGATTCTTAAAGCGTGCTAACAACTGCTTCCGGTATTCCTGGGAATGATCGGAGTGAATATCTTCCACATCCATGTTGAATTGTTTGAGTTCACCGGCAAGCTGTTTGGCTTTGACCTTGGTGGAGCAGAAAACGATAGCTCTATCCAGGTTTTTATCGGGAAGGATATGTTTGGCCAGGGCCAGCTTTTGGGAGTGATGAACCGAATAAGCCACCTGTAAAACCTTCTCGACGGGTTTGGAGGAAGCAATATTGATTTCCACCGGATTGTTCAGCACCTTCCCGGTCAACTTCCTCATCTTGTCGGGCATAGTGGCTGAAAAGAACAGGTTTTGCCTTTTTGACGGGAGATAGGAAATGATTCGCAGAATATCTTCATAAAAACCCATATCGAGCATACGGTCAGCCTCATCCAGAATAAGCCATTCCAATCCTGAAAAATCTACATGTTTTTGATTTAGATGAGCGATCATACGTCCCGGCGTACAAATAATCATTTCTGCCCCGCGTTTGAGGGCATTTTTTTCGCGGACAAATGCATCACCGGTTCCCCCTCCGTAAACGGCGGCCGACCCCACCGAAGCAAAATAGGACAGTCCTTCCATCTGTTCATCAATCTGCATAGCCAGCTCACGGGTCGGGACAATGATCAATGCCCGCGTCTTTTTATTACCCGGGTTCTTTAGCATTTTATCGACCAGGGGAAGCAAAAAGGCGGCGGTTTTACCGGTGCCGGTCTGTGCCAGTCCCATAACATCACGTCCTTCCATAATGGCAGGTATCGCTTTTTCCTGCACCGGCGTGGCCGTCTCAAAACCCATCGATTCTACGCCTTCCAGCAAATCACTGCTGAAATTGAACTCATTAAATTTCAATAGTATTCCTTTGTTTTGAGCGCGAAAATACCAAAATTTTCACACTTATGTGCGTTTCAGCTCGCCTCCGCCAAACAAAGTCATTCCTTTGATGTAAAGCGTTTTCGTCTCATCGGTGGGGCTTTTGCCGGGATGCTTCTTCTCATCAAAGCCCCCGAAGATGGATACCACATCGATACGGACACTCCATTCGGCCGGAACCCACAGCGTTGATCCGCCGAACATATTAAAAACTTCAATAACGGCTCCCTCTTCCGCGAGTGTTACCCGGCTAAGATCGAGATCCGAACCGCCGAAAATGGCAACGATATTCCCGGAACGAAGGTTGGTAAGGTCATAACTCTTATTGCCCCCGCCGAAAATGGCTACGTCTTCAAATGTTTCATTATCAGCCACCTCAGAGGAATGATGGATACCTTGCCTGAAGCGGGCAGGAAAGCGCCGGTAAGAACCTTTGAAAATAATGGCCACACCGATAATGATGATAATTGTGGGCCAGAATATTTCATTAAAATCGGCTGAAAGATTCGCTATATCGGCGAGTAAAAACCCTCCGCCGAGAATAATGAGTATCCAACCGACGACGTTTTTGCCATAATTACTCACGGCAATTACACCGATAGCTAGCAGCAGTGTCTGCCATGAGAAAATGTAGCCGGCAATTACCGGACTGATCAAGCCAAGACTATTAAAAAGGAACAAAAAACCGGCTATTACAATAACAATTCCGAGTATTAATTTTGAGGAATTTCCGCGATGTTTCATATTACTGAATTTAAATACATTTAAAACTTAGTCCATTGGGTTAAAATTATTAACATATCGGGTAAATACCAAAACTTTTTCGATTGGTGACAATTTTTCCTGGTAGGACAGGATCAATGAGGCCGGTCTAAAAAGCCTTCAAACTGCTGATTTTTATCGTTTTTACCCCTAACCGCTAAAAATCAGCAGTTTGAAAAAGTCCCCTTCAGGGGATTTAGGGGTCTTAAGGCTTTTTAGACTGCACTCATCAATCAATTTCAGGAATATCGGAAAAAATCCCCGAATAAAGTTTTATCTTTACGGTGTAAACTTTTTGCATTATCTTTGTGGCTCTTTTAGAAGAAGTTCTTTGAAATATGGGGCTGATTGGTTTTGACAGCAAGCGAGGGGAATTGCAAGCATGTCGGACGTTGTGTGTTAGTCCGTAAAAACAACTCACAACGCCAATTTAAATGGCAACAACAACAATTTCGCGTTAGCAGCGTAGTCAAGCGGATTACGCTCCTAACTGCTCCCCGGGAGGCTACGCCTGGCTGCGTCCCGGCCGGAGTATCATACGATGCCTGGCTTAGCAACGACAAGCTCCCCGGTGTCGTTGCGAAATTCAGGGGATAAGGAATCAGTCGGTTGGTCTTTCGCCAGCGGATTCCCGACAACTAAAGAAAGGCTAAGCATGTAGAAACCAATTCTGCTGCTTGTTTGGACCCGGGTTCGACTCCCGGCAGCTCCACCTTCGCCCGCCGAAGCAATTACTATTGCGAAGGCGGGCCGGTATGTTTCACGCTCACCATAAGTGCATGGTTGAAATATGGTCATATCTTAGGATTTATCTCTCACACTTTCCGCCGATATTTCTTTAATCGGCATAGTAACTTCTATGAGTTTTTTGGGTTTATTCATCCTTTTGACTTACCTCTTCTATTTTTTTAATAAATCTTTTAGCACTTGGAGCTTTTTCAGCAGCACGTTCAATGGAAAACTTTTCAGCAAAACGCTTTGATATTCTGGTATGGGATCGAATATTTATTTGTCTTGCTATTGCCTCAGAGGGATTTAGTATCTCTTCAGGGTTGTCTCCTTCAAAATCTAGTCCTAAATTATTGTCAGCCAAAAACCAGGCTTCTAACTCCCTTTCCATAACAACAAAAACCAGTTTATCATTTACATAATGCCGATTGTCACGATAATTAATCAACTCATCAATCACTTCCCGTGGACAATCTCTTGGCGTATATTTACATTTTTTAAACTTTTCACTGTTATCATCTTGGTCTAATAAAACAAAAATATAATCAGCGCCTTTTTTATTTAAGTTCTTTATAAATGGAACAAATTTTTTCTTTATGCCTGCTTTCCCATTTCCAATATTGATTAGTTCCTCATCTAAATCTATTTTCATCTGGTACTTTAAAAAATTTTGAAATTTCGAGGATTTTAGTATTATTTGATCAGAATGACCTTCTACAATAAATCCAATTTTTACCATGGCAGCCCACCTCCTTTAAGCATTTTACTCAGCCATGCTTCATCCGGTCGTAACTCCTCAAAGTCTCCTTTTTTACAACGATTTAATTTTGTTTGTCCTTTTTCTTTATTTACTATAATAAGCTCATCTTCTTCTAATTCAGACACCAGAGAAGCTGAGTGTGTGGTTACCCAGATATGATGCCCATATCTTTCATGCATTTCTCTGAAAAAGGGGACCATTTCACTTAAGATAGCGGGGTTCAATCCTATCTCAGGTTCTTCAATGCAAATAAACTGGGGTTTATCCGATTGAAAAAAAATGGTAAGCAAAGCAATAATATTATATGTTCCTTCTGAAATAAGATTACCCGTAAAAGGCTTATCCGGATAGTCTTCCTCAAATATTCTTAATTCTTCCTTACCAGTAATGTCTCTCTCTATTTCAATATTCTCAACCCCCGGAACCAAGATTTGCAGCCATTCTATGATTTCGTTTCTCTTTGTTGGGTTGGAAAAAATTTCCTTCAAAATCAAATTCAAATTGGAAGCATCTAGCCATAATTTATCATGAAACTTAATCTTATTCTCTGCTCTTTTTTGGTTATCTATAAAATATCTTGAAAAAGAGTTGAGAATAAAATCATCCAGGCGGGGAATACCCGTAAAGTTTTTGGTTAATTTATTTTTTTCATACTCATATAAAATATCAACCCTGACTTGATGTTGTTCTTTTTCAGAGCCAAACAATAGATTCATAGAAATTTCCATTGAAGAATCATTGGAATTCTGACTACTAAAATTAATTAGTGATTCTTTGCCCCCAAATATCTCGAACGCAACATCCCCATAAGTAAAATAAGAGTGAATTAGAAAATCAATAGCCTCAAAAACATTGGATTTCCCAGAGGCATTTGCCCCCGCTAAGACGGTTAATCCAGAGGGTGATTGAATGTTGACATCAACAAGTGATTTGTAATTATGAATATAAACCTTGTTAATGTCAAAGCGAAAATTTGAATCATCCAATAACCGGTTAAACTCTTCATAGGTATCATTTGCAATGTGATTATTTAATTGTTTTATGGTCCAATCTTCTGTTATAGCTTTTTGTAAATAAAAGGCCCTTTCGTTTTCATCCAATCTATTCTTTAAAAGCTCCACATTGTGACTCCATTCAAGCTTCATCGCGTTACTATACAAAGCAGGATTGTTCCTGTACTTCTTATAGAATTGTTGCATGGCATTGAGATTGGTCACTCCATAACCGGTAGTTTTGTATCTTTTGTTTAGATAACCTGATAAGACATTTATTATTAAATTCCAATTTGATTTTTGCTGCTGTAAGTCATTTACAGAAAAATAATTAGAGTAATGCTTGAATAATAAATTTCGAAGATTAGTTTGATTAAAAGCTTTGATTTCTTTTTTATTATTCAAATAAAAGGATAGTATCAATCTCCCTATTTCATATCGCTTCTGATTCTCGCCAAGGGATTGGTCATTGATATGATCTTTAATATTTTGAATTAGTTTTTGAATATTCAAATCATCCATTTTTTGGAGCTTATATGATTAAAAGAGTTTTTTTTCATAACCATTTCTGGAATTTCCAGAAAAATCACCTTGAATTTTAGCTTTTAAAGCGTTATTAACATTATTACCTGTTTCTTTTACTCTATCTTGTCTGGAATTTCCAGAAGGATCACTTTTTATCCTACCATTTGTAACATTATCAGTATTATTACTTGTTTCTTTTACTTTATATTGTCTGGAATTTCCAGAAAAATATCTTCTAGTTCTACCTTTTATAGCAATATTAGCATTATTATCCGCTTCTTTTATTCTATCTTGTCTGGAAATTCCAGAGAGAATCATTGTTTACAAAGCTTTAAGTTTTTTTCTTCCATTCTTCAATGGGAAGATAGTATTGTATGCCTTTTGATTTAAGTTCGAAATTAAGATTTTTCGCCGGATTTTGTATTCGAATTAATGATGGTGTTGCTTTGCAGTTAGTTACGATATAAAGCCATGCGCTCTCGTCTAATTGAGCTAACCGATTCATTTCATTCTCAGATAACATAATTCCGCCTTCTGCACTCCGGCCTTTAACTTCAATGTAACGCTTCAAATCTTCCGGGCTTATGCTTTTGATATCATAACCTGTATTTTCATCTGAAACATCTTTTGGGGTCCAGTTTTGTTCTTCTTCAAATTCCATTGATACTCGCATAGCTATTTCTTCGACTTCATCATCCCGTTGCATGCCAAAATGAGTTTCATATTCCATCTGAGAAAGAGGTACAACATAAGCACATCCCAAAACTTCAGGCGGCTTCATACTTAACTGTTGCATTAATTCCAGATTCTCCAGTCTTTCTGATTTTTTCTGTTTTAACTCCTCAATTCTTTGTTGTTTTCTTCTAATTTTTTCTTCGACTTTTTGATCGCCAAGTAATATTTTCCCCTGTAGTTCATTTATTTCGGCAGTCAAATCAAACACTATATTATCGAAAGCTTGTAAATCGTTCTTTAAAAAGAGGATTCCCATACCAGTCCCGCATTTCCTCTTTTAAACGTCGAATAAAAAATTTATTTACCCCTGTTTCTCCTATGTCCTTTATTCTGGAAGTTACAAGATTGTTAGAAGCGAAAATGTCTTCATCTAAAAGTTGCAGAAGGTTTTTAAACGTGTCTCTCCTTCCTCTGTGAGGAGTAGCTGTTAGTAAAAGCAAGTGTTCGCATTTTGAAGCCAGTTCCTCTAATGCCTGATACCGTTTACTAACATAACGCTTTTGTCCATAATCAAAGGCTGATAATTTGTGGGCCTCATCAACGATTATTAAATCCCAATTTGTATCTTTTACTACATTTAAAACATCTTCACTGCGAAGAAAATCAATTGAGGTCACTATCTTATTTGAGTTTGAGAAAATATTTGGGTCTGACTGAAAAGCTGCCCTATTTGCAAGTTTAAACGGTAGATTGAATTTTAATCCCATTTCATCTTCTTGCCATTGTTTTGTTAATCCACCCGGGGTAACAATAAGAATTCTTTCAATAATCCCCCTCATTAATAATTCTTTGATTAAAAGACCTGCCATAATTGTTTTTCCTGCACCAGTATCATCTGCTAAAAGAAATCTGATATGGGGTTGAGGTAATAAATATTTATAAACTGCTTCAACTTGGTGAGGCAAAGGGTCAACAATACTGCAATTAACGGCAAACAATGGATCAAATTGATAAGCTGTGTTAATACGCTCTGCTTCTGCAAATAAAGAAAACTTGACCGGGTCCCCTTCAAAATTAAATTGCCCTTCTTTAGAAAGAATTTCCAGGTTATTAAATGTACTCTCATCAATAACTTTAGTATTAACCTTACTCGTATTAACGCCTGTATATGTTATGGAATACATACTGCCAAGTTCCTGAACCTTATTAATTATTACGGATTCTGTTGGGATTAAGTTCTTTATGATCTGGCCTTGTTCTAGCATAATCTAATAAATAAGATAAAATATTTTATAAAAACAGAATCTGATTTCTGTAAGGAAAATTGAATGCATAAAAATAATAAATAAGTTTTGAAACGCTATTCTAGGCACAAAAGAAAAAATGAATACTAATTGCGTCAGCTTTCCCATTTTTCGGATTATTAAAAATTAGAGTTTTTACCCAAAACCACTGCATATACTGGATATTTTGGAAATACTATGCCAGTTATTTCGGACATATTATGCCACTCCTAAACAATTGATGACTGCCAAATTCAAAAGGCATTTGAGAGACTAAAAACAATCAAAAAGTGGTTTATAAAATTGAGAGTAGTTCAGAGTTGACCAAGTCAGTGACCGGGTTCAAAATGTTGATATAGAACTGAATAGCGAAAAAAGTGACCAAGTTAATGACCAAGTCTCAAGTATCCTGAACTTTTGTCTAAATACCCTAAGAAAGAGAAAAGATATATTATTTGAGATTTAAAACTGGATATTTCGGAGATATGCATGCCACTCTTAAACAAATGATACCACCAAATTTAAAAGGCATTTGAGAACTAAAAACAATCAAAAAGGGGTTTATAACATTATGAGTACTTCACAATTGATCTTTAAATCAACAGATTTTACCTTTATCCCTATGAAAAAGAAAAAACCTAAATTCGAAAAAGTAGATCCTATTGAATATGATGAGGAGGGTAATCCGATATTCAACCTGGCGGCTGATGCGGCCAACGATGACTGGATACGGGCTGCCCGGCTGAAAAAGCAGGGAAAATGGAAGGAGTTGAAAAAGCTATCCGAAACGAAGATGTACCGCCTGAAAGAGGATATAGATAGTTAGGAAGAAAGTGAAAATTCTGAATAATGAAAAGGCCGAAGCGACACCTGTACCCCGACCCTTTCGATGATCTACTTATCAATTCCCATAATAATACGATTCTTTTTTATCTAACACAATAGCCGGGAATTTTTAAAGGCTCTTAAACCAATCCTGGAAATAGGGACCTATCCAGGGCGTTTCTTTCTTCTCGCCCTGAACTGCACCAATGAGGCTCATCACCCAGAAAACAATAAAAATGATTGAAATTATCATGCCTAGTGCTGGGATTAATGACAGTATAAATCCTCCCAGATAGATTCCAAGGAGCTGACGAATGTAATAGCTGGTAAATTCATCTTTTTGTTCGCTATTGTTAATGACAAGGGCGATAATCCATCCAATTATGGTGATATGCGCTACAATAGCTTTGGTTTTTGCATCCATTTTAAAGTGTTTTAATTGTTTCTTTAAATGTAGGTATTCTATCAGGAATCTACAATAGCTTGCCGGAAAAATTTAGGGTATCATCTCTATTCAAAAAGCATTTGAGAGACTAAAAACAATCAAAAAGTAGTTTAAAAAATTGGGAGTAGTTTTGTAACGCCATTTTCCCGGAAGGCATCTTTTTACCCGGATGTTACCTTTTTTGTTTACTTTTTAAGTGACTGCATAAAGCCGCCAGAGACGGAAAGAATGTGAAAGCGGAGCGAGGACACTCCGCTTAACCTGATTAGTCACAATCAATCACGAAGCGAAAGCGAAGTATTGAAGCGGGGAATCCCGTAATTAAACATACCGCCATTCGATAAAAACAAAAATTACAAGCACTTCCCTTGTAATTTTAAAAAAAAGCTTCATATTAGGACAAAAATAGGCAAGCTAAGCGAGTTAGTTTTACCTAATTCCCGTATTTCGGGATAAAACATGACAACTATAATAAAATATAAAATCAAACAATCATAGAACTACTAACCATGAAATCCTTTACATTTACCATAGTCAACACCGTTTTTCATTTATTCAGCGACTTTTCACACCGTAAAACGGGAAACAAAACAGAACACCCGGAAAAGCCCATGCATGGGCTTTTCAGTCTTTCCATTAACCGGCGGAGATCGTTCAAAAGAGGCTTGATGCTCCTCATTTTTCTCTTACCCACTCTCTGGCTAAGCACAGGAAACGGGCTCTTTGCCCAAACCACTTTTGAAAAAACCTTTAGCGGAGCATATGGGCACGATCATGGCGAAAGCGTTCAGCAAACGGACGATGGGGGATATATTATTACCGGAAAAACCGGAACTTACGGTTCACCTCCTTATGAAACTTCTGTGTATTTGATCAAGACCGATGCCCAGGGCAATTCCACCTGGACCCAAACCTTCGGTGGATTTGAAGACGGTGGCTGCTCCGTCCGGCAAACGGACGATGGGGGATATATTATTGCAGGGAAAACCTTTGAATATGGTTATGATCATGTGAAATTAATTAAAACCGATGCCCAGGGCGAGACTCTCTGGACTCAAACTTTTTTTGAAGAAGAGGATGGTGTTGGCCATTCCGTTCAGCAAACGGAGGATGGCGGATACATTATTGCAGGAAAGACCGGCGACTATGGTGCGGATTCGGATGTGTATTTGATCAAAACCGATACCCAGGGCGATAGCCTTTGGACCCAAACCTTTGGTGGAACAAGCGGAGATGTCGGCCGCTCCGTTCAGCAAACGGATAGTGGCGGCTATATTATAACCGGGTATACTAAAAGTTTCGGTGCGGGTTCTGAAGATGTGTATCTGATCAAGACCGATGCCCAGGGAGACACTCTCTGGACCCGAACCATGGGCGGGATATCCGATGACAAAGGCTACTCCGTTCAGCAAACAAGTAGTGGCGAATATATTATTACCGGAAGCACCCAGAGTTTCGGTGAGGGATCTGCGGATGTGTATTTAATTAAAGCCGATGCCCAGGGTAATGCCCTCTGGTCTCAAACCTTTGGGGGAATAAGCAGTGATGTCGGCCGCTCCGTTCAGCAAACGGACAGTAGCGGATATATCGTAACGGGATATACTTCAAGTTTCGGAGCAGGCTCTGATGATGTGTATTTGATCAAAACCGACGGCCAGGGAAATTCTCTCTGGTCCCAAACCTTTGGCGAAACAGGCTTTGATTTTGGCTATTCCGTTCAGCAAACGAACGATGGCGGATATATTATCACCGGGGGCAACCAGAATGATGTCTATGGTGAAGTGTATTTGATCAAAACTGCTCCTAATCCCAATGGTCTCGAAGATCAAACAAATCGAAAAGAGAAAGTGTCTGTATATCCCAATCCGGCTAATAGTGAGTTAAATGTTCAATTCTCAAATTCTATGATAAATATTACTCAATTGTCATTAATCACAACAGATGGAAGAAAAATATTAAACATCTCAAATCCCAATACGAAGAATGGAACTATAAACATCAATACCAGCAATGTTGGGGAAGGCTTATATCATTTAGTTATCAGCTCAAACGAAAGAACAACGAGTAAGAAAATAATTATCATGCATTAGCCGGAAATATCGAAAAACTAAGAAAATTCCCCCTGGGATAAAATAAGCTCTAAAATTTTTTGTGGTCTATAGGAGGGGTGAATACAATGTGGTTGCCTAAATATGTTGACCTAAATCGAGTTATAAATCAAAACAGTCAACATGGCAACGCGAGAGAATTATAAAAAATTAACCGAAAGGCAGCGTAGAAATCGTTATTTTAGTGAAGAATTTCGCCGGCAAAAA
>JAIPAH010000072.1 GCA_021740175.1 Bacteroidales bacterium | reverse complement strand
CAGATAGCCAGTTACATCGGCGTAAAACCCGAATCGCTCAGCCGTATCAGAAAGCGAATGGTGGAAAAGATGAAGAAAAACCAAAGCAACCCTTAATCTTTCGTTTTTACTCCTTTTATCAAAAACCACAGCACCATAGCGATTTCTGCCGTGGTTGACAAGATGCTCACCAAAACATTGGTATGCACGTGATATCCAGGAGCCAGCGTAAACGTAGCCACATCCAGCAGATACGAGACACCGCCGGCAATCAGGAGTATCCCGAAAATCTTTGGGATAAATCCGGATTGATGCACCAACATCCCGAACGGAATCAACCACAAACCCCAGAAGATGCCGATATACACAAGGCCATGCTCATACATTTGGAGCTTGCTGTACGCTGAGGCAAACCGTAGCGATGATTCAAAAGCCTGCATCGAAACTTCTTTGGCAAGCAGGAGAGCTTCGGTCTGACGGAAAATGATAAAAAAAGCCACAGGCACCGAGGCCACCACCAAAGCCAGAAGATCTCGCGATAAATGGCGATTCGTTTGCTTGAAAAGCCGGTGCAATACCAAAGCCAGAAACAAAAATATAACCTGGCTGGCAAAGCTGCTTAGGATAGCGCCTCTAAACAATAATTCATTTTCGAGGATGTTTTGCATCGTTACCGCTGCATCGTCCGGCACAATGAGTTGCTGCGGGACAATCATAAAGCCAAAGGCGGCGGTAAGGGCCATCAGCAAGTACAGCAATCCGGCCGTACGGGCAAGTCTTTTTTGTGTTTTCATGATGGAGTGAATTTTAATTTTTATTCTGTTTCACGCCAGTTAACAGCATACCATACGATAAACAGCGTGGTGCTTATCTCCACAACACTGCTGAATATATAGTAAGAGGCTGGTAAGGTTACAAAAAGTGTCGCCAGTTGCACCAGTGTCATAATACTACCTGATATGATATTGGCCAGACGGTTGGCTTTGTATTTCAACACTCTCGACAGCAGCACCATCCCCATCGGGATTTGCATAAAGACAATGGCCCAAAGCAGGAAAGATTCACTCATCTCTGTCCCTTTTACCGTCCCGGTAAGGTATTGCTTAAGCATACCGGCATCCATAAGGCCCACCACATCGCAATACAGGTAATTCAGCGTAGCGAATATCCACAGCGTTGAAAAAATAGCTTTTCTATCGGTTATTTGTGAGGTCATATCCATCTTATTTGATTAAACACATGGCAAAATTGCGGCGTGTCTGCTCAAAATCCATTGACTTTGGTTAAGAAAAAATCAATAAGGTTAGATTTTTTGTGCGGGTTATCCCGGCTACTAAAGTCAAGAGAGTGAAAATAAGGTTTTAGAATATTTAGTCCTGGCAGAAACCGAAACATCCAGACCTTCCATCTTTCCCTTCCCGCCAGGCCGCCCGAAAAGCTGGAAGGTCGATTCTGAAAAATGACTACCGAACGAATCATAACGGATACCCAAAAGTTCCGGAATCTTTATCCAGTTCCTGTTAATGTTTATTTATGCCACTGGATTTATTCAAAAAATCATTCAATCATCCATCCATTCAACCATACATCCATCCATCCGTGCTATAATTCATCAAATCAGGAAAAGCAATTAAGATTGAGATGTCATATTGATTCAGGAAAAATTTAACAAGCAATTATAGAAGTTCCTGACAAATCATCAATTGGAATATTTGGGAAATATAATGATTTATAAAACAAGGAAGCTCAACATGCTTCAAACAGCATGCTGCCTTATTTTTTTGATAGATGTACGAAATTTTTTAATTTTACGGAGGTTGTTCGGCCGCGTAGCGCACATATATAGGACGGCAATGCTTTTAGTGCATTTCCGTTAGCTTAGATTAGTTAACAAAATTTAGTTCAGATCAGTTAAACTCAATAAAAAATGCTTAATAATGAAAAAACTATTTACAATTTTGCTAATCTTCTTAATACCGCTATTTAATTCTTCTTTATCTGCGCAAACAGATGAATATGATTGGAGTGCTAAATTTGGAACGGGGCTTCCTTCATTTATAAACTTTGGAGAAACAAAAGAATGGGTTGAAAAAGGAAGCGGAATAGAGTTAATTTTAGGTAGCTTAGGATATAAGAATGTTCATCTTAATTTATCTGCTAAATATTTCTTTGGTTTAAAAAGTGAAAATGATATCACTTTTGAGGATTACCAATTTCCCGATAACACTGTATATAAAAAAGTATTTATGAATTTGACCTTATCTTATGAATATGAACTGAGAAATAGATTATTTATTGATCCCCGAATGGGGTGGGCTAAAACATATGTCTCTCCAAACGTAAAAGATAATCAGGGAAATGAAATTGAACTAGATAAAACAACAAATGGAGTAATTATCGGAACAAAACTTACACAGTATATTAAAACAACAAATAAGACATATTGGGGAATTTTTGTTAATATAAATTATAATATTATTAATTACAAAACAATAAGTGAGGACCTCGGTGGCAACACATTAGGTTTGGGTTTTGGAGTTTTATATAAAGGAACAAATTAATAAATATTAACGTAAGCTAACATTTAAACCCTTATGAATTCCGTTAATGTTTGATTTATACCACTTAGTTTATTTATAAAATCATTCATCCATTCATTCATCCATTCAACCATACAATCATTCATCCATCCATCCATTCAACCATACAGCCATTCAACGGTATAGCCGGGAGTCCTCCATTTCCAAAAAGAATATATTGAAACTATGCAACGTATTATATTCAAAAAATGTCATATTTGCAAGTGTCTAACTAAAACGTAAAATTATGAAATTAAAAAATTTACTACTCTTACTATTCTCTGTTACTTTTATTCAATTAACAGCCCAGCAGGTGGACCGTAAAGAGGTGCTGCTGGAGATAGGTACGGGCACATGGTGCCAGTATTGCCCCGGAGCAGCCATGGGGGCTGACGAACTCGTGGAAAACGGCCATGATGTGGCTGTTATAGAATATCACAGCGGAGATTCATATGAAAACGCCGCTTCCAGCGGCAGGATAAGCTATTATGGTATCGAGGCATTCCCAACTTCTATTTTCGACGGCGTCGATGTCCTTGAAGGCGGCAGTCAAACTAACAGTTTATATGACTCTTATCTGCCGATGTACCAGGACAGGAAAGCGATACCCTCTTCTTTTACAATAGGTGTCATCGGTAGTGAGGAGAACATGACGGATTTTGATATTGAGGTCAATCTCGAAAAAGTCGCCGAAACAGATGCCGGCAACATCAAACTACACGCAGCGGTGACAGAATCCCACATCGAGGAATCCTGGTACGGCCTGGATGAGGTGAATTTTGTCGAACGATTGATGGCTCCTGACTACAATGGTACGGCTGTGGATTTTTCGGAAAAC
This sequence comes from Bacteroidales bacterium, assembly GCA_021740175.1. Taxonomy (GTDB): domain Bacteria; phylum Bacteroidota; class Bacteroidia; order Bacteroidales; family JAIPAH01; genus JAIPAH01. The sequence goes on along the minus strand of JAIPAH010000072.1, from coordinate 11,848 downwards.
GACTCCCAAACGGTAAACCTTAGTTTCTCCCTTGAAGATGAATGGGTAACGGATAACTGCGAACTGGTCGTCTTTCTGCAGGATGACAACTCACAGGAAGTGCTCCAGGCGGTGAAATACCCAATCAACCAGATGCCGGGGCTAAACAGCTATGATTTATTGCTCGAGGATGTGAGAAATCTCCCGGAAAATGATTGCATGGGACAAATCGCTCCGGTGATTGATGTGACAAATTTCGGCAATGAAACGGTAACCGGTTTTAATATCGAGTATTCGGTAAATGATGAGACATTTACCCATGAATGGGAAGGTTCTATCGCAACCAATGAAGTAGCTACCGTGGAATTGCCCGAGGTCAGCTACAACGTGCAAAGCCAAAACACGGTGGAAGTTACTGTTACAGATCCTAATGGAAATCCGGACGGCGATACAGGCAACAACACCCAAACCGAAGACTTTGAAGAGGCACCCAACACTCATCCTACCGCGGAATTATTGCTGAGAACGGATAACAACCCGGAAGAAACCACGTGGGAGATTATTAATTCATCAGGCGAAGTTGTTCATTCGGGTGGCCCTTACGAGTCCCCCAATTCATGGGTGGAAACCAATACAGAACTTCCCGTTGCCCCGGAAGATTGTTACAAATTTGTCCTGTATGATTCGGGCGGTAACGGCTTTGCCAATGGCAGCGGTTCATGCGAACTGGAGTCTTCCGACGGAATAATGATATGCGATATCGAACAATCTCACGATTTCGGCAGTCAACATAATAACCAGTACTATGCAGCCTACGGCACGGGGATTCTTAACCCGGACACTCCTTCATCTTTGAGTGTTTATCCCAACCCGGCGAATTCCTTCGTAAATATCGAACTCGGGTTAAAAACAGAAAGCCGGGTCGAAATAAATGTTTTCAATACCCTCGGCGAACGGGTTTACCAAAAGAGCTACGGCCAATTGTCCGCAGGCAATAAATCGCTGGGTATGCCAACCGAAGATTTGAAGAGCGGGGTTTACCTTATCCGCCTTCAGGCAGGAAATAAAGAATACAAACACCGTATGGTTGTCGAGTAACGATAGCATAAGTGATGTAATGAAAAAGGGTGGAAAATGATTCCATCCTTTTTTTATGGTTATGAACTTTTTATATGTTTTTACAGGATAACAGGCAATTCAGGGGATTTCTTACCAGATAAGGAAATTCATCAATAATTATGCTTCACTTGAATAATGTTTTAGAAGCATAATTACAATAGTGACCCCATTTGTTTACAGAGAACAGGAAGTAGTAACTCCTTGCCTGCTTCCATTTAAGCAACCGGAGGTTGCAAGAATCTTTTGGAGGCTGTCCAAAAAGTAAAAATTTCATCGCTGAAATAATTTGATACCCACAAATAAAAATTAAAACATAAAGATATTCAGCAACTTCCCTTTAGGGAATTTAAGGGTAAAAGTTGCTGAATATCTTTCCTGATGGTTTTTGGACAGCCTCCCAACCTTTCTTTGGCATTAATATGAATATTAGGTGAGATATGAGCTGTTACCGGTCTTTCTGTTTTCTATCCGTAAATGATCGGCAAAGCATCTGTGTTGCGATCGGCACTTCCAATTTCCTACTACAACCATTCGGCGAAGCGTTCGTGTTTCAAGTGGTATTTCCAATTTCCCACCACAAGCGTTCGGCGAAGCGTCTTCGCTTCGCCGTCTTCCATTCTTCAGGCCTCCGGCCCTGATATTTCGCATTAATTCGTTATGAATTCGCGATAATTCGTCACCTCTCCTACCACACAAAAAGCCACCTCACTAAATAAACGGTCACTATTACCAACGGGATCATACCAGCCCATCGAGCTTCTTATCATCCACGATGTTGGGCAGCGTGATTTTCATGCGTGGCTCGTGCTCCATGGCTCGCTTAGCGGCGAAAAGTGCTTCTTCGTTGCTGGCCCACGCGCGGCGGGTAATGCCGTTGTTGACATCCCAATGGATCATCGAATTCAAGCGGCGGTCGGCTTCTTCCGTGCCGTCCAGCAACATTCCGAAACCGCCGTTGATGACTTCGCCCCAGCCAACGCCGCCGCCGTTGTGTAGCGAAACCCACGTAGCACCACGGAAAGCGTCGCCGATGACGTTCTGCACAGCCATATCGGCCGTAAACTTGCTGCCGTCATAGATATTCGATGTCTCCCGGAAAGGCGAGTCGGTTCCAGACACATCGTGATGGTCGCGCCCCAGCACAACCGGGGCTGAAATTTTGCCCTCTTTAATGGCTTTATTGAACGCGGCAGCTATCTTCATCCGGCCCTCCGCGTCGGCGTAGAGGATGCGGGCCTGTGAGCCGACCACCAGTTTGTTGTCTTTGGCCTGCCTGATCCAGCGGATATTGTCGTGCATCTGTTGCGTGATCTCTTTGGGGGCATCCACGGCTATTTCTTCAAGGACCTCTGCTGCGATCTTATCGGTTTTATCCAGGTCGGCCGGATCGTTGGAAGTGCATACCCACCTGAACGGCCCAAAGCCATAGTCGAAACACATCGGCCCCATAATATCCTGAACGTAGGAAGGATACTTAAAGGAATGTCCATCTGCAGCCATGATGTCGGCACCGGCTCTTGAGGCCTCCAAGAGAAAAGCATTGCCATAATCGAAAAAATACATCCCCCCGGAAGTAAGCCGGTTGATGGCATCTACCTGGCGCTGCAGCGATTTTACCACATATTCTTTAAACTTCTCCGGTTCTTCGGCCATCATGCGGTTAGACTCATCGTATGACAAGCCTGCCGGGTAGTAGCCGCCGGACCAGGGATTGTGCAGCGACGTTTGGTCGGAACCCAGGTGAACGTGGATATTTCTTTCGGCCAGACGCTCCCATAAATCCACGATATTTCCGAGATAGGCAAACGAGCGGGCCTGCTTTTTCTGCTGGTACGCTATGGCTTTATCGATGACCTCATCCACATCTTCGGTAATTTCATCCACCCAACCCTGCTCGTGGCGTTTATGGGCTGCTTTGGGATTCACTTCGGCCACAATGCTCACCACGCCTGCTATGTCTCCGGCTTTGGGCTGTGCGCCGCTCATGCCCCCGAGACCCGAGGTGACAAAAAACTTTCCTTCCAGGCCTTCGCCCGGTTGCGAAATCTTGCGTCCGGCGTTGAGCACCGTGATGGTCGTACCATGGACAATCCCCTGCGGGCCGATGTACATGTACGAACCGGCCGTCATCTGGCCGTATTGCGAAACGCCCAGCGCATTGAACTTCTCCCAGTGGTCGGGCTTCGAATAGTTGGGGATCACCATTCCGTTGGTGACCACCACCCGCGGGGCCTCCTTGTGCGAGGGGAACAATCCCTGTGGATGCCCGGAATTCATGACCAGCGTCTGCTCGTCCGTCATTTCGGCCAGGTATTTCATCGTCAAACGGTACTGGGCCCAGTTCTGAAATACAGCGCCATTCCCTCCGTAGGTGATAAGTTCGTGCGGATGCTGGGCAACCCGCTTATCCAGGTTGTTGCTGATCATGAGCATGATAGCCGCCGCCTGCTTGCTTTTGTGGGGATATTCATTGATAGGGCGGGCTTTGATTTCATAATCGGGCCGAAAGCGGTACATGTAAATCCGGCCGTATTTCTTCAGCTCTTCCGCAAATTCGGGAGCCAGGGTCTCATGAAACTTTTCGGGGAAATACCGCAAAGCATTTTTAATGGCCAGCTTCTTTTCCTCCGGGCTAAGAATATCTTTTCGTACCGGAGCATGGTTGATATTCTCATCGTAAGGCTTCGGTTCGGGAAGTGTTCCGGGAATCCCTTCGAGAATTGACTTTTGAAATTGTTCTGATTCAGTCATATGTAATTTTTTTAATCTATTTTGTCAACAATCAATTACAAAAATACATTATTTCACCGGCAAAAGCATGGAGATCATCAAAAACAAAAGATTGGCCCTTTAGATTTTCAGTAGGCTGTGGCTTTTCATCAGACAGGGATAATTTTCACACCGTACTATCAAAAATATCTGATAATTTTTACACTGTGGTGCCAAAATTATCAGCATCGGGTAGAGGATGATTGGGGGTGTTAACTTGAGGAAATCAGTTTACAGCCCTATACTCACCGACTTTACCCGTTAAAGTGTAATGTATATTAAATGGACTTATCGGCCAGGAAACCTGACAAATAATATTCAACTCTTTACAATGAGGTGGATATTGTCTTCACATGAAACAAGAAAAATTGTATTTAAGACCCGTGTTGTTTTTATTTTATGATAATTTTATGAGTTTCAACTACAGCCTTTTCTATATAAAAATTCAAAACATAAACGCCAGGAATTAAATCACTTAAGTTTATTTTGATATTGTTTTGATTATGAACATCTTGGGTTAGATAACTCTTGCCCAATAAGTCAGTCACCTTAAAGTATAATCTCTTACTCTCCTCAGAACTCTGAATTTGAATGTCAATATTGAATAGTCCGTTATTGGGGTTCGGATAAACTTTTATGTAAGAAGTTTGTGATTCATTTTCTTCAAAATCCGGACTTTCTATTGATGTGGTAGTACCACTGCAATCTTCAATTTTGGCATCGAATTCACTTCCTGTTTCAGCAGAAAATCCGGGAAGCAGATCAATAGACTCACCTGCAGTCAGAACCAACCTACCACCTTCCGTTCCATTTCCCTTAATTACAGATATGGAATTATTTCCAGCAACGGTTAGGGTGTTATTAACCTGGTAGGTAAAAGCATCACCAATTCCAATCTCATCATCCTGCAACGTAAGGTTGTCTTCGCAACCAATTGCAACTGGGGAGCGGTAAGTTAATGCATCGGCAGTAAGATTATCCGTCCAAACAGGAAAAGCTATGTTATTTCGAGCTGATAAACCTGAATTATCTCCTATGCAACCTACTGCTATAACAGCAATGGAGGTTTTCAGGGTGCTTGATTTGAATAGCACTCGAGGCGCTTGTTTTGCAGGACTATGTGCAATCTTGCCTTCTTTTGCATTCTCAATCCAATATTTGTTATCATCAACAAATGCCATAAGCTCATCTGATTGACTGAAAACGGTAATTTTTCCAAGAATAATAATTAAGATAAGAACATATTTTTTCATTGATTTATGATTTTAAGTTACAATTGCCAATGGTCAGTTCGTTTAATAATCTTTTTGAATTGTCCATTGCACAATAATGGCAGCAACAATAATAAGGACGCTTATTTTTGTTTGTTTTGCAGTTCATTCACTTTCTTTTCCAGTTCAATAATGTGCAGTGTCAGCTCTTCGACCTTTTTCAGGAGAAGGGCATTCATTTCGGCTACATCCATACCTTCTTTTTTCACCTCTTTTGCTGAAGGCACATCCGGTAAATGTTTGTTTTCCTTTATAAATGATTCTACTTCTGACAATGACATCAGGTCATAATCTTTATCAAATACATAGTCGGCCCATTCGCCCTGCAGTTTCACCCGCACTTTTTCGGTCAAAATGCCACCTTCCACATACAAGCGGTAATCTCCTGGCATATCGTTAACCTCACCTATACCAACATTTCCATTTTCAGCAACGTATATTCCTTCATCATCTCCGTCATGGGTGATGTAATTGCCTTGCATCCGGATATTCTCACTGAAAATATGGTTTTCGGGTATATCAGCGTTTTCGAGGAGTCCATTCTGATTTATCAACAACAACTTTGGTTCATCCCCGGTAGTAGCGAGTGAAGAGAGCCGAACCTGCCCACTGACATCCAGGCTGTATTCAGGATTCGAATGCCCAATACCTACGTACCCATCAGATTTATAAACATTGGTGCCGGATACAGTCCAGTCGTCATCATCGAGCTGAGATGGGGCAGCCCAACTGGCATTTCCCTCAGCATCGGATGTTAAAATGTAATTTGATTGCGCACCATCGGTCATTTTAAAAGCTTCTGTGGCAGTCTGGCCAAATACTTTAAGGTTCAAGCCGCTACCTGCGGTTCCTACTTCTACATCGCTTCCTTTAAACACGAATTTTGATTCTGCTAAAAATTCCATGGGGGCATTGTGCGTCGTTTTAATCCGGTTTTGCTCATTTCCCAGGAAGATGGCTGCGTAGTCGTCACTGGTGGTATAGTTTTTTGGTTGCAGGAAGAGGATTGCATCCTCGTCAACTCCACTATACATATGCAGTTTGGTAGCCGGTTCATCGGTCCCGATACCAATTTTTCCGGTTTGGTGCATCGTAGGAGACATTCCTACGAAGAGCGTTGGATGGATACTATTAAATCCCACCACTAAACTTTCCTGTTTGGTATTTTTCAGAAGGTCTGTATTGCTTGCTCCCATGCCTATTACCATAGCGCCGGGTGCATAGGCTTCCACAAAACTCCCGAAACTATAGGAGTTCATGCTGGATGACTTTGCATGTAAACCTATTGCCACTCCATTACCGGGTCCAGCTACATTGCAATATGATCCCAGCGAGAAGCTATAATCACCTGTTACATTGTTATAGTTTCCAAGTGTAAAAGAGCCAAGACCGGATGCAGTAGAATTATAGCCTAAGGCCGAGGAGAAATCTCCCAAGGCTTTCGAGCTAAGTCCGGAAGCAAAAGAAAACCGTCCTGTTGCTTCTGTATATTTGCCTATGGCGCTGGACCCTTTGATTGTAATAACTTCCTCACAATCCGTGCAGTCGGAACTCGTTGTGCGTTCACCCGGAGTACCTCTCTTGGCTGTAGTTGTATCACTTTGTGAAAACGCATATCCTAAACAAAATATTGACAAGGATACGATAAGTAAGATTTTTTTCATTTTTTGTTTTATTTACGGTTAGTAATTAGTTTTCAGGGCCACATAAAAATGCGGCTCATACGACTAAATTTATTTTAGATTCTACATATTATCATGGATCGCTGTGATTATTTACAGATTTACCGATGAAATTTTTCTTCATTTAATTCTCAGGGCCGGTTTATTTTAAGGCAAAAACAAACCGGGGGTCGGCCTCACTTTTCATCGATGCGGTAAAAATGAGAATATTTTTTAAGAAAATGAATTTTTTGTATGTTCTTTTCGGAAAAATGATTCCGGCGGCAGGGAGTCAGGGTCAAAAGTCTCGTTGCAAACAAAGTATCGCTGGCAGTGTTTATTGGAAAAAAATATGAAAGAATTCTGGGATGAGCGGTTCAGAACGGAAGAATTCATCTACGGAGAGCATCCGAATGAATTCATAGCGGAATTTATCGATGGCAAGAAACCCGGCTATGGGTTTTTCCCCGGAGAAGGAGAAGGACGCAATGCGGTATATGCCGCTTTGAAAGGGTGGCAGTGCGATTGCTTCGATTTTAGTGAGGAAGGCAGAAACAAAGCCATGAAGCTGGCCCGTAAATATGATGTTTCGCTTACCTACGACCTCGGCGACATAACCAAAAAATCACTTCCCGAAAACCAATACGATGCTGTTTTTCTGACCTTCCTGCATATTCACGAAGTCTACCGCCCTCAGGTGCACCGTGAGCTTATTAAAGCGCTCAGGCCGGGCGGGCATATTGTAATGGAAGTGTTTGACAAAAAACAAATTCAGATGAATACCGGCGGACCGAAAAGCATTGAAATGCTGTATTCACCCGAAATCCTTCAGGAAGACTTCAGGGATACGCATATCATCAAAAACGATTTGGATTTGCGCTACCTGGAAGAAGGAGCGCATCACACCGGAGAAGCTTACACCATTCAGTTTATTGCAAGAAAGTAATGTTAAATTAAAACCAAAAGTCATGTTACGAATTTTAATTATCAGTGTATTTCTCATTGTCAGCCAGTTGGGATACGCCCAACCTGAAAAAATATGGGAAACAGGCGATTTGAAAACACCGGAGTCCGTTTATTATCATGAGGCTCACGACGTCATTTTTGTATCCAACATCAACGGTAAACCATTGAACAAAGATGAAAATGGGTTTATTTCTAAGCTAAATCCCGATGGAGAGGTTCTCTCCCAAAAATGGGCTCAGGGTTTGCACGCCCCCAAGGGGATGACAGTCCACAAAAACTATCTTTATGTTACGGATATAGACCGGGTGGCCAAAATCGACCTGGATAACGGAGAAATCGAAAAATTTATTTCTATTGAGGGTTCCACCTTTTTGAATGACATGGAAACGTATAAAAACCAGGTTTTTGTCACCGACATGAAAGACAACAAAATTTACGTGCTGAAAAATGACCAACCGGAACTTTTTAAAGACGAGGGCCTCACCACTTCCAATGGCCTATACCAGGAGGACGGAATACTGCACGTGGGGAATAAAAACTACATCTTAACCATCAATCTGAATAAAGAGGGAAACCCTTCTGAGAAACACCGGGCCGATGTAGGAGGTATTGACGGGCTGAAGCGCTACAATGCCAAGCATTTTCTCACCAGCGACTGGAGCGGCAATGTTTACAAAGTGCACAAAAACGGTCAGAAGGAAAGAATTCTGTCGACAGCCGATAAAAACATTCAGGCCGCTGATTTTGAATATATTCCGTCGAAGAAGTTATTGCTTGTTCCCACTTTTTTCCACAACACGGTAGCTGCATACCGTTTGGAATAATATATTTGCGCTGGAAAAAAGCAGGAAAAACTAATGCAAAAATTAATCTTAATATTTTCAACAGCAGTGATAGTATTTTTTGCTGGCTGCCGGACCAACAGCAGCCAGCAAAAAATTATTGATGAGGTAAACACCATCCACGAAAAGGTCCTCACTTTAGATTCTCATAGTGACACGCCCTTGTGGTTTTTATCAGAGGATTACAATTTCGGCGAAAGACACAATGCGCAAAAAACAGGAAACCGTATCGATCTTCCCCGTATGGAAGAGGGCGGTTTGGATGCCGTTTTTCTTGCTGCCTACGTCGGGCAGGGACCTCTCGATAAAGCGTCCACGCAGGAAGTTTACAGGAAAGCAAACCGGATTATAGATTCAATTCACACCACTGCTGCACGCCACAGCGAAAAGGCAGCGCTGGCGCTTACTCCCGAAGATGCATACCGCCTGAAGAAGGAAGGCAAAAAAGCACTCTTTATCGGGCTTGAAAACGGCTACCCTCTCGGCACGGATCTTAGCAAGGTAAAGCATTTCTATAACCGTGGAGTGCGCTACATCACTTTGTCTCATACTTCCAATAATGAAATATGTGACTCTTCCACCGATACAGCCCGGCATAACGGGCTTAGCGCATTCGGGAAGAAAGTAGTGAAAGAGATGAATCGCCTGGGTATTATGGTAGATGTCAGTCATATCTCCGATTCTTCTTTTTATGATGTGTTGAAGGTTAGTGATGCCCCGGTCATTGCTTCCCACTCCAACGCACGAGCAGTTCGTGAACACCCCAGGAATCTGTCTGACAGCATGCTAACCGCTTTGGCGGAAAATGGCGGGGTCATCCAGGTGTGTGTTTTGAGTGATTATGTCAAAAAAACTCCCGACAATCCGGCAAGAGATTCGGCTTATAAAGCGCTGCGTAAGAAATACAACGGTTTTAAAGATCTTTCTAAAGAGGAAGAGCAGAAAGCCCGCGACGAATGGCGCCGTATCAACAGGCAATACCCGAAAATCCTGGCCGATGTGGAAGCTTTAGTAGACCATATTGACCACATTGTGGAGGTGGCAGGAATCGACCATGTAGGTATCGGATCGGATTTCGACGGCGGTGGTGCCCTGGAAGGGGTATACGATGTAAGCGAGTTCAAAAACATTACGGCCGAACTTCTTAAAAGAGATTATAGCCATCAACAGATTAAAAAAATCTGGGGCGGAAATTTTATGCGGGTGTTCCGCAAAGTTGTCGAAGAAGCTAAGACAGAAAAAGCCGAAATAGGGTAAGATTACCCGATGCACGAGGGGTTTTTTCCATTTGTTGCGGTATTCTCCAAAAGCCCACTAAAGGGGGCTAAGGGAAGATTGTTGGGGAATCTTTACTTATCAAATGATTAAAACTAGTAATTAACGTTACACCTCAATTTAAATTTTAGACCGTTCTCATTTAGAATTTCTTTGTCCATAAACATACAAAAGCGCTTAAAGTATATTAATTTTGTGCTTTGTAAATGATAGAAAATACTGAAAGCGAGATAAAATGGTGCGTGTATATTCCTTCGATATCGGTAGTTTGAGCTTTGAAGGAGTTTTAAAAGATTTCAAAGATACGGTCCATCCTGAGTTGATAGCTAAAGCCCGGCAATATAAACACCCCGGAGATCAGCTCCGCTCGCTGACGTCAGCACTTCTGTTGCGATGGGCTTTACTTCATGATTTTGATTTATACCATCCCTACCCCTTCCCCTGCTCCGAAAACGGGAAGCCCTATCATACCAGCGACGGACATGAATTTAATATTTCCCACGGGAAAAACCGCGTAGTAGTAGCAACGTCCGATACGCCGGTGGGTGTTGACGTGGAATATAAGCGCACCAATCGATTCAAAGTTGCCGAACGGTTTTTTTCACCCTATGAACTGGAGATGATTAGGAAATCGCATGACAAGGATGCCTGCTTCACTATGTTCTGGTGCATCAAAGAAGCCTTTTTAAAATATACCGGCACGGGATTGACAGCTCCTTTACAGTCATTTACGGTAATAAAAAATAATTCGCATTTTAAAATCATGGAAAACGGCAGGGATAATAAAACCGTACGTATACAATATTACCAGGACAAAGAAGATTATTTTTATGCCGTTTGCCATAATATTACCGAACGGTTTTCAGATATACACACCGTTACCTATGATGAATTTTTTGAAATAGAAAAGGAAAAGCCATGAAACAAAACATAGCATTAGTCCTTTCCAGTGGTGGCGCTCGTGGGATGGCTCATATAGGTGTCATTGAAGAGTTGGAGCGCCGCGGTCACCACATCAAATCCATTGCCGGCAGCTCTATCGGATCGGTTATCGGTGGAGCTTATGCTGCCGGTGTGCTCGAAAAATATAAAGAATGGGTCTGCAGTTTTGATAAGATGGATGTTTTTAAGCTGATGGATTTTATCGTCAGCCGAAACGGTTTCATCAGGGGAGATAAAATGCTTATGGAGATGAAAAAATTTTTCCCGGATTCAAATATTGAAGACCTGTCCATTCCATTGGCTATTATAGGGGCCAATATCACCAACCACGAAGAAGTTATTTTCCGGGAGGGTAGTCTCTATGAAGCTATGAGAGCCTCTATCTCCGTCCCTTCAATCTTTACCCCCTATATGAAAGACGGAATGGAAATCGTGGATGGCGGAGTTATTAATCCTTTTCCGGTTGATGTCATCGATCGCGATGCTAACGATACTTTAGTAGCCGTAAACTTAAACTACCCCGGCAAATACGAGCGTCCCGAAAAATTCAAAGACCAATTGCAGGAATATAACGGCTACGGAAAAATCAAGGAATTCATCAATGAAAAATGGTCCTCCTTTTTTAATACCCACACCGATAAAAAAAATAAAAGGCTGGGTTTCTTCGACCTTATCACCCAAAGCATGTGGGTCCTGCAGGAAAAAGTTACAGAAATGTATATTCAGCAGTATCAACCCGATGTTGTGGTAAATATTTCCCGTTATGCCAGCGACACGCTGGGTTTTCACAGATCAAAAGAGCTGATAGAATACGGCAAACAGGAGGCCGGCAAGGCATTTGATCAAGCAACGAAAAATCAACCTCTCCCAAAAACCTAATCGACTAACTTTTGCCTTTTATCAAGCTGTGCATGAACTCACGGGCTCTGTACAGCTGCGCCTTAACAGTACCAATGGGCAGATCCATTTGGTAAGCAATCTCTTCATAGGAATATTCCTGGAAATAACGGAGCTGAACCAATGT
>JAIPAH010000071.1 GCA_021740175.1 Bacteroidales bacterium | reverse complement strand
CCTCAAAATGAAGTTTTCTATTTTATTGCCGGTTATACTTCTGCAGGTTATCCATATGGGATAACATGGTATCAATATTATAAAGAACTCCAACACATTAATACAACCGGCCAGGGATGCTTTTTTTATGTGCATTACCCGTATAGCGGAGAAGAAGATGAAGAGATCAATAGGCAGATATGGCAGGGGATAGAAGAAGAACAATACCTCATCCCGGAGGAGGAATATTACGACGATGAGCCTTCACCAGATGACGAACTGCCGTTTTGAGATAAGATTCCACCCCTCTTGACTTTTAACATTCGTCATTAGTATCGAAGATGCTGAGCGGAGCGAAACATCGGAGGGAGGAATCTGTTGCCTCCCAGCTACCTCATCTCTCCAGCAACCATTTCCAAACCGGCCGGATGTGTATGGTTTTGTCATTGATAGTAAGTCGGTCTTCCTGGTCAAACGTCAGTAGACACCCTTCCCGTAGGTCATAGGTTTGGAGCGCGTCTCTCAGGCCTTCTATCTCCCGTTGTTGATTATCATCATCCAATGCATAGCACACCTGTATGGCCTGTGTGATACGATGGGCCTGCCGTATTACAAAATCGCATTCGTGGTTTTCTTTGTGATAATATACCTCATGTCCTTGCCGCTTAAGCTCCAGGAATACGGTATTTTCCAGCAGGCGCCCTTTGTTTTCGGAAAACGTAAAGGCGTTAATTCCAATCATGGCATTATCAATATAAGGAAGTTTGCAGTAACATTATAAAAAACCTTGCATTCATGTTATAAAGTTTCTCTTTGTTATTTGGAAATTGGTTTTTGGAACTTATTTGAAATTTGGGATTTGTTATTTGAGAAAGGCAAGTGGGAGGACCTCTCGGTTTAAATTCCAAATCCCAGACACCAAATTTCAAACAAATTTCAATTTCCAATATTCAAACACCCATAATTCTTTTCTTCGTTTGGGTATATTTTCTGCAGTTTATAGACTGCATTTACTTTTCCATAACATTTAATATTTTTACTGAAAAATAATAGTACATTTATTTTATGGTTGAATAATACCCTCAGAAAAAAATGATAAATACCGAAAACCTTACCAAAAGCTACAACGACACCCCTGTACTGGAAAACATCAACCTGAAGGTAGGTTATGGACAAGGGTATGCTTTGCTGGGAAAAAACGGCGCGGGGAAAACCACACTCATCAACCTCATGCTCGATTTGCTGCTCCCCGATTCAGGAAAAACCCAAATCATGGGTAAGGAAAGCCAGGCCTTAACCAGGGAAGATAAGCAAAAACTCGGAGCCGTACCTGAAGATATGGCCCTTATCGAAGAGCTTAATGGCTATGATTTCCTATATTTTATTGGCAAGATTTACAGCATACCAAAGCAAACCCTGCAAAAGCGGATAGATGATTTGTTCGGCTTTTTCTTTGAGAATCCGAAAGATTTGAAAAAACGCATCTCCAAATATTCCTCGGGGATGAAAAAGAAGCTGGCCTTCTGTGCGGCGGTGATTCACACCCCGCAGGTCCTGATTCTGGATGAGCCTTTTTCAGGACTCGACCCTTTGGTGGCGCATCAGATGATTGATTTTCTGAAAAAGTATCAGCGTGATGACCGGGTGATTTTTGTTTCCTCCCATGATTTGGCCTATGTGGAAAAAATCGCCACCCATATCGGGGTGCTGGATCAGGGCCGGTTGCAGTTTGACTCCACGATGGAAGATTTTACGCACTATGGCCAAAACGAGTTAGATGCCGCCCTGCTGGAAATTCTCAAACCTTCCGATTCCAGCCTGGAAAATCTTGATTGGATATGATAGGGCGATTTATCTATTACAAACTGCGCATGTATCTCTCCGGCTGGCGAAATCCGGGAACGATACTGCTTCATATTTTTTTGATTATCCTGTTTGGGTTGTATGCCGCCATGTTTGGTTATATGGGGAATGCGATCTATGCCGCGAAATTTGAGGGGATGTCATTCGATCAATTCATACTATCGGGTTGGCTCATTATATTTGGTTTTACCCTGCTGCGGGCCATATTTCCAAGCTATACACCTCACAAATCCCTCTTTCCGGCTTATTATCCAATTACTCCGTGGAAACGTTACCTAGCCAGTGTCATCGATGGATTTGTCACGCCTTTTTTCTTTTACGTTCTGATGGCGCTGGTTGTGGTAGTTATCTTTCTTGATCATTACCAAATTCCGTTTTTGCTTACAGGTTTGGGTGTGATGATTTCCACACATCTTCTGCGCCGCAGTCTTCAGTATGCTATTGATTATCGCTTAAGGCCCATTGGGTATGGTTTACTCCTGATAGTTGTCGCCGTTCTGGTAGTACTTGGATCGAACTATTCCTGTTCGACAGGGATTTTTGGTTTTGAACTTTTGGTTGTTCCGGCAGGTCTTCTTTTAGCAGGTTTTTACCAGGAAAAAGCTGTACTGGGGAAACAGCAAAAACGATTGCCCTCCTTTTCACTTTTGCCTGGTAAGAATTACTATTTGAAATTGATTACTAATAACCCAAAAGCCAGGATACTTCTTCCCCTGGCCATTGGATTTAAGGGTATTCTATTAGCCGGTTTAATGGGAATCTTCAAGGAATTTTCTCCCGAATTGTCCTCCATGAGTGGTGAGGAAGGGATTCTGATATGGGCTCTGGCTACGCCTTTCATGCTATTTGGCTACCTGTACAATAACATCTGGGCTTTCTGGCCTGATGCCTGGAGGAATATCGAACTACGAGCCGGTGGCTTTTCCCAGGTTTTGCAGCTCCAGTTAAAACTCCTGATGATTCCCCTTATCATCGATTTTATCATCACCATTTCTTTACTTTTTCCGTTTTATGATGACTGGTTTTTTGTGTTGGTGTTTTATATGGGCTTCACCTTTTACCTTGTTTTTGCCTCGGTGTTCTGGTCATTGTTTACGCCCGTAAAGGTAAAAGCAGCCTTTCAGGCCACAAGAGGCAATTGTTCCACATTCAGTGCTATTGTATCCATGGTTGCCCTCTTTCTGCTGGTTTTGATAAAAAGTATTGGGTGGGTTTACTATTTTATGCCGATTTATGTCATTGCCGGAGGAATTGGCGTTTGGCTTGCCAGGGACAGCTATGAGGAGAAGAAGTATGGGTTGATACGGAAATTGAAGATATAATCAGGTTTTTGGATATATGGGTTTTATTTAAATGGACAATTCATTATTTTTGAGTTACCTAATAATCAGAAAAATATTTAATAAGTAAGTTAGTTTATAAACCAATTCAATTTAAATCAATCATCATGGAAGAAAAAAAGGTAAAAAAAGATGTTTCCGGGAGTCCGCAATGTAACGCGGTTTATGGCTTAGGGTTTATTGGAGCCGCTATTTATTTCATCTCAACAGCCACAGGTTTTTGGATGGGCGTGTTAGGTTTTCTCAAAGCCATTGTATGGCCGGTGTTCCTGGTTTACGAATTGCTTAAATATCTGGGAGCTTAAGGAGAAATTAGGTTTTTTGGTTTTTCATTGCCATTGATTATTTTTAATTCCGAAAAAACAGGCACTTTTTATGAAGCCAATGGTTTCGAATTTTCATTAATCACTAACTAAAGTATCGCACTTAAAATTATGTGTGGTAACCTATTGAATTTCAATATGTTTTTATCAAATAATTTAAAACTTTGTGTATCTTCTATGTTGAAAACCAAACAAAGCAGCCAAAATTTATTGTTTTTCAAAAAATGATGAACGAACCAATCTTTTTGGAATTTGAAATTTCGATAATTAAAATTTATTTGTTATCTGTATTTTGATATTTGTCATTTCTATTGTGTTGTGGCTTGTCCCCATTAGGGAATTTAAAGGTCATAAGGCTTTTGGGCTCATGACATTATTGATTCAACTCCTCAATAGCTTCATAAAGCACACTATGAATTTTCGTTCGTATATCTTTTGTGATTAGTTTCCTGTTCGATGCATCGGGATATACACGGTTGGAGAGGAATACGAAGACGCTTTGATTTTCGGGGTCGGCCCAGGTGATGGTTCCTGTAAAACCTGTATGACCGAAACTTTTGTTTGAGGCTGCCTTAGCTGAAGGTCCCTCCTTATCATCCTCTGTTACCGGCTTATCGAAACCGATAGCTTTGCGGTTGTTGTTGAGCGGAAATTGGGTCTTGGTGAACTGTTTCACGGTTGTAGGGTCAAGATATTTTTTTCCCCCGTAATGACCGCCATTGAGCAGCATCTGCATCATCACGGCCAGGTCTCTGGCATTGGAAAAAACACCGGCATGACCCGAAACGCCCCCCAGCATTGCCGCTCCCGGATCGTGGACATCCCCATGAATCAACTGATGACGAAATATTTTATCTTCCTCGGTAGGGACGATCCGCTCAAGGTTGAAGCGGTAGCGGGGCAGGAATCCCATAGTTTCAAGTCCCAGAGGTTTATAGAATTTTTCTTTTACGTACTTTTCAAAAGGTTCATTAATAACATTCTCGATAGCCTGGTAGAGGAGGTAAAAACCCAGATCGCTGTATTCGTAATCATTGGTATCACGCAGGGCTGATGCGGCAATTGTATCAAAAATGGCGTGGGAATAGTTTTTATGAATGTAAAGATTCTCTGCCACCCGCCTGTTGTATTTCTCCGTGAGTTGGTTATGATATACATCCCCATCCAGGGAGTCATCCACAATAGTTTTTTCATAATAGGGAATCCATGATTGCAACCGTGCCTGATGCGCCATTAATTCCCTGATAAAGATATTTTTTTTGTTGCTGTGTCGAAGGTAAGGGATATAGTGGGAAATGCGGCGATCGACATTCATAAATTCTTTTTCCGAGAGCTTCATCACCGCCAAAGTAGTCGCGGCTATTTTGGTGATAGAGGCGATGTCATATAGGTCAGTGTTTTTAGTTTTTCTTTTTTTTTCGTAAGTGTGATAACCATAGGATTTATTAAAAAAAACATTGCCTTTATGAGCCATTAAAACCTGGCCGCCGGGAAAAGCTTTTCTCTCCATCCCATCCCGTATAATGGAGTCAATTCTCCGGATGAATTTTTTTTTAATGCCCGATTGCTCACTATCGCTGAAGCTCAGCCGGATTTTCTGCGTGTGCAGCCCTTTCCCCACAGGGTAGAGGCTGTCTGCTGTCACCGGAAGCTTCCCGAGTGCCGGAAGCCCTCCGAAAATTACCTGGCCTGAGACCTCCTGGAAAACTTTCCGGTCTTCATAAGATATCAGGATGCTTTCAAAACGTTCGGGGTTGATTAAACGCTTGATTGTGTAGGGAATCCCAAAGATATCCAGTACGGTGCTGTTTTGGGCTGCAATAGTGTCTAGCAGATCTGCTTCAGCATCCGTAATACCGAAATTTTTAAAAGGATAACTAGAGGTATTATGAACGGAGAGAATTACCCTATCGAAGGATTTGAGTTTTTTGAGTAGTTTTTTTCTTTGCTTTCCGGTGGGGGTCTTACCAATTTGAAAATGTGGCATCTTTTGATAGAAATCCAGGGCGTTTTGAAAGGTCTGTTTCTTTTTAACGCCTATGGCGACGGAAGCCATTTTCATAGTATCGGGCCTCCTGAAAGGAAGGATACTGTCGGAGTTTTTTACCAGGGTAACGGCGTTTTCGGCGCTTCTCCTCATTAATTGACTGACTACCGGGCCGTGCAGTGTTTGTTGTATGTTATCCACATTTGCTTTTTTTGTCCTGTGGATGTCATAGCGCTGTTTAAAATCAAGGATTCTTTTTACTTTTTGATTGATAATCTGCTCTGAAATTACGGAGTCTTTCACAGCTTCTTTGACTGCCTTTAGGGATTTTTGCAGGTCAACAGGTAACAAAAGAATATCATTACCTGCTTTCAATGCTTCTACTGCTACCTTTCCGGGCTTGTCGTGATCGGTCAGACCTTTCATCTCCAGGGCATCTGTAATGATAAGCCCTTCAAAATTCATTTCTTCTCGCAACAGGTTGTTGATTACTTTTTTGGAGAGCGTAGTAGCCTTGTTCGAGGAATCTAATGCCGGTACGTTAAGATGGGCCGCCATGATTGCCGACACTCCTTTCTCGATTAATTGTTTAAAAGGATAGAGCTCCAGCGAATCTAAGCGTTTTTTGTTTTTATTGATTATCGGTAAACGGATATGTGAGTCCGTATCTGTATCTCCATGACCGGGAAAATGCTTGGCTGTGGCGATAATCCCGTTATCCTGGAGCCCGTACATATACATGGAGGCGTTATCAGCCACATCAATCCGGTTTTGGCCAAACGATCGGCTGTTGATAACCGGATTTTCGGGATTATTGTTGATATCCGCTACGGGAGCAAAGTTCATATTTACTCCAATACGCTTGCAGTGCGCGGCAATTTCACGAGCTATATCGTATACCAATCCCTTATTGTTCATAGCCCCTAGTGTCATCTGCCGGGGAAAAGAAACCGTCGAATCCAGCCTCATTCCCAAGCCCCACTCAGCATCCTGGGCCACAAAAAGGGGAATATCGGCAAGCGATTGATAGCGGTTGGTTAATATGGCCTGGCGGGCCGGCCCACCCTGAAAAAAGCATACGCCCCCCACCTGGTGGTTTTTTATCAATGCGGCGACCTTTTTCTCATGCGCTTGGCCTTTATCGGAATGTGCCCGGATAATGAATAGCTGGGCAATTTTCTCCTCAAGGGTCATATCCTGAAAAGTCGACTCAACCCACGATTGGCTCTTGTCTTCCGGCCAATCAGCCCTTGCCTGAGCCCATGAGGCGAACCCCGAAAACAAAATATAAACAGTAATAATCAGCTTCCCGACATTTGATGTCATTTCCGGTTTTGTTTTTTTAACACGTTGGAAGCACAAAAGTATTAAGAATATCCCAGAATACCCTATTAAAAAGGCAATTCAAAAACCAATTTTTACTCCGAAAAAGAAATTCATTTGTTAGTTTTGTACTTCTAAAAATGGAGGAAATTATGACAATATCAGCCGAGGTCAGTTATTATCCCCTCAAGGATGAATATTTTGGGCCTATAAAAGATTTTATACGCCGCTTGAATGAATATACAGAGATAACCGTGCGTACCACAGGCATGAGCACTTACCTTATAGGTGATTATGAGCAGGTTATGACAGCTTTGACACAAGAAATCAGAAAGACTTTTGCCTTGCCTCATTCGGTATTTGTGCTGAAACTATTAAATACTGATATGCGGGAAGTAGAATAATGGTGGTACTTGATGTATTAGAAACGCTTTTGCAAAATATCACGAACACCACTCTGATTGAAGCCATAGCGGTGACTTTTGGATTAATCAGTGTATGGTTTGAAAAAAAGGAGAATATCCTGGTTTACCCGACGGGGATAGTCAGCGTGGTATTATATATTTATATTACCTGGCGTGTGGGCCTGTTTGCCGACATGGGTATCAATGCATTTTATTTTGTGATGAGTATTTATGGATGGTATATGTGGGCCCGCGGCGGGAAAGGCGGTACCCGGCTTCCTATCACCTATTCCGGTTTGCGGGGCAATTTGATTAATATAGCCATATTGGTAGCAGGTTATTTTCTGCTATGGTTTATTTTGTCAGATTATACGAATAGTGATGTGCCCGTGTGGGATGCTATGACCACATCTTTATTCGCAGTAGGTATGTATTTGATGGCCCTGAAAAAAATGGAGAACTGGATAGCCTGGATGATAGGGAATTTTATTTCCATTCCGCTATATGCCTATAAAGGATTGGTATTTACATCCCTTCAGTTTACCATTTTTTTTATTATCGCCGTTTTGGGATGGGTTGAGTGGAGAAAAAGATACCGGAAAGAGGTGACTTATGCTTAAGCGTATAGCTATTACAGGTCCGGAATCTACCGGTAAGAGTGACCTGGCACGGGCGTTAGCTGAGTATTATAATACCGTGTGGGTGCCCGAATATGCGAGGAATTATATCGATAACCTGAACAGACCCTACCGTTTTGAAGACATTGAAACAATAGCCCGGGGCCAGCTGAAGGAAGAAGAACGTAAA
Organism: Bacteroidales bacterium; assembly: GCA_021740175.1. Classification (GTDB taxonomy): domain Bacteria; phylum Bacteroidota; class Bacteroidia; order Bacteroidales; family JAIPAH01; genus JAIPAH01. The sequence goes on along the minus strand of JAIPAH010000071.1, from coordinate 7,801 downwards.
GCTCCTTTAGCTAACAAGCTTCTTTTTTGTGATACGGAATTTATCGTTACCAAAGTTTGGAGCGAGTATGTTTTCGGTCATTGCTCCCCATGGATATTAGATAAGGTGAGAAACCATCTTTATGATGTTTATCTCCTTATGGATATTGATTTGCCATGGACCGATGATCCACAACGGGAACATCCCCATAAAAGAGAGGAACTTTTGGCGATTTATGAACAGGAGCTTGTTAACAACCGTTTACCTTTTTACATTGTCAGTGGTAGAGGGAAAAAGCGAATGGCCAATGCAATAGAAATTATACAAAAATTTATGGACATTTAATAAAGATCTGATTCATTAATGGTCTGATTTAGTTTACTTTTGCATAGAGCGATTTACTGAGTTTTTTTTACCTGAGCAGAGAAATTTTTTATTCATCATCAACAATTAAAGTATGTGGAGTAGAAAAAGTGTATTCCCTATCGTGATACTAATACACCTGGCATTATCAACTGCCGGACAACCGGCGATACTTTCTCACCCGACCGATACGTCGGTTTGTGCCGGTGCTGCAGTTACTTTTGAAGTATTGGCTTCCAATGCCGATTTTTATCAATGGCAGGAATATGATGGTACCGGTTGGTTTGACATAGAAGATGATGTGAGTTATGCCTCGGGTGAAAATACCGCAACACTCACCCTGTCGGATGTGATTACAGGTCTTAACGACTACCAATATCGTTGTTATGTAGAAGATGAAAATGGAGAGTCGGTCATTTCCAACCCGGCCACACTGAATGTTTACGAAGCTCCCTTAATTAACATCCATCCTGTCGATAAAGTGGTGTGTAAAAATGAAACCGCCACATTCCAGGTCGGGGCCGATAATGTGACCGATTATCAATGGCAGGAAAACCGGGGAAGTGGTTGGTACAACCTTCAGGACAATTCCTTTTATGAAGGGGCACAAACAGACCAGTTAAATATTTTTACGGTGTTTGGAATTAATAATTATCAATACCGGTGTAAGGTCTTTAACAATTCGTGCTCCGATTTGAGTGAAGAGGCGGTACTCACGGTTAATCCTCTTCCACAGGTGTTTTTTCTTACCGGCGGAGGAACAATTTGCGAAGGAGACGCCGGAGTATCCATCTCCCTGACCGGTTCGCAGGAGGGAATCAATTATGAACTTATCCGTAACGACACCTCTACGGTAGCGGTGAAGCCCGGAACAGGTCAACCTATTGAATTCGGTCTTTTTGGGCAGGAAGGCGCCTATACTTCCCGGGCAATCAACAGCCAAACCTCCTGTATTAATTCTATGACGGGCCAGGTTGAAATAGAGGTCAATCCTCAACCGCAATCATTTGAAGTGCTTACCACCGGAACTTTCTGTGAAGGAGGAAGTGGTGCCGAGGTATTCATGGAAAACTCACAACAGGGTATCGTTTATGAGCTTTACCTTAATGGCAACGCTACCGGGAATCAAGTGGAAGGGACCGGGGGTATGGTAAGCTTCAGCAACATAGTTAATTCAGGATCTTTTGGTATAAAAGCCACTAATCCACAGACCGGTTGCCAGGCATTTATGAATAATACGGTGACGGTGGAAGAAACTACCCTTCCCGAAGTTTTTACTTTCAGTGGAAACGGGATTATTTGTGAAAGTAGCGAGGGTGCCAATTTAACATTGTCCGGCTCTGAAACCCAGGTAACCTATCACCTGCTCAGAAACGGGGAACCCACTTCTAGCACCTTACCCGGGGATGGCGATACAATTGTTTTTAATAATGTGTCGGTTCAGGGAGTATATTCGGTCAAAGCAGTGCGCGATAATTCTTCCTGCGAACAAATAATGGAAGGAACAGTGGAAGTAACTCCGCAAGCGGCTCCATCCGTTTTTGAGGTAAATGGCGATGAGTACTTATGTCCCGGTTCAGAAGGTGTCATTACACTAAGCAATTCCGAAGAAGGGACAAATTATCATCTTTTCAGGAATAACGAATCCACCGGTAATGTGAAAACAGGTACTGGCGAGGTGCTTGAATTTATGGTTGATCAGGCCGGTACCTACACTATCCGGGCCACATTCCCCGGAAATGGGTGTGAAAACATGATGAGCGGAGAAGCCTCCCTTCAGGAAGCCGGCGAGGTCGTAGCCGATGCGGGAGATAATCAACAAATTAATGAAAATGAACAGGCTACGCTGATAGGAACGGCAAGCGGAGGCTCGGGTGACTATTCCTGGAACTGGGAACCGGTAGAATATCTGGAAAATCCTCAAAATCAAAATCCTATTACCGTAGCTCTTAGTGGCCCACATATTTTTACTCTTGAGGCGGTAGATAATGTGACCGGCTGTTCCTCGCCGAAGGACTCAACCCATGTTACTCTGGCCAATGGAGCGTTCCAGGTGGAAGCCTCGGCAGCTTCCGACAGCATATGCCAGGAGAATTCCGTTCAGCTATTTGCCTTGGTCCAGGGTGGTAGCGGCAATTATTCCTATTATTGGTATTCTCCAAACGGAGATTTCACTTCCGTGTTGCAAAACCCTGTAGTTTCTCCTCTTTCTACTCAGCAATATATCGTGCAGGTTGACGATGGAGTGTCTACGGTGGAAGATACCTTGACAATTACTGTTAATGAACTACCCGAAATTTTTGAACTGACAGGAGAAACGAATTTTTGTTCCGGCGGCGAAGGGGCTACTCTCAACTTATCGGGTAGCGAGAGCGGAGTAACATATTATCTTTTTCGTAATGGATTTTCGATGCAGGAGCTGGAAACGCCGGTTTCCTTTACGGTTTCGAATGGCGGAGGATACACGGTACAGGCCTCACACCAGGGGTGTAACACCATGATGGACGGTTACGTTGAGGTCGAGCAATTTGAAACGCCCTATGCTTCAGCAGGAGAAAAAGAAACGGTTTATGAAGGAGAAACTGCTCAATTGCAGGGAGAAGGCTTTGGTGGTAGCGGTGATTATACCTTCAGTTGGTCGCCGGAGGGTTACCTCCAGGAGCCGCAGGTACAGTCTCCACAAACGGTCCCTGTATTCTTGGATATGTATTTTTCATTAACGGTTGCCGATGACAATACCGGATGTGAAAGTGCCCCGGATAGTGTTTTGGTACAAACCCAGGGTAGTCAACTGCAACTCCAGGTTTCAGCCAGTAATACCCAGGTATGTTCGGGTAGTGAAGTGGTAGTTAGTGCCATAGCACAAGGAGGAACGGAGGATTACGAATACCAGTGGGTTTCTAACCCACCCGGTTTTTCATCGGTCGATTCCGTCATTTACGCCTATCCCGAGGTGCCTACCTGGTATGTGGTTACCCTCTCCGATGGAGTGAGCACAATAACCGACTCCATTTATATTGATATCGCTGCCTCTCCGGCTCAATATTCGATTACAGGGGGCGGACAAATGTGTGAGGATGGGGTAGGGGTGGAAATAGGTTTATCGGGTAGTGATACCGGAGTCTATTATGAATTAATGTCATCTGCCGACCAGGAGATAATCAATGCTGTCCAGGGCACCGGGAATGCAATTTCTTTTGGTATAGTGGATGAGCCGGGATCCTACGAAGTTACGGCTACCCACTCAACCAGCGGATGCCAGGAACAAATGAACCCTACAGCAGAGGTCTTTACTATGGAGACCCCGCAAGCAATGGCCGGCGAGGACCATGTCATAGGACAAAACGAAACTGCTGTGCTTAATGGTTATGGGAACGGGGGTTCAGGAGAATATGCCTATTTCTGGTCACCGGCCTCCAAAGTTATAAACCCGACCCAACCATCTACAAGTACCGTTAACCTTACTAATTCTACTTTATTTACCCTTGAGGTTACCGATGAAGCCACCGGGTGTACAAGTCCTCAGGATTCAGTTTTAATTAGCGTCAGTGGTAATAGTTTAAATCTGAGTCTTCAGGTAAGTTCACAAACTATCTGCCGGGGAGAGGCGGTCCATATTTTTGCTCTCGCCGGTGGAGGCAGTGGTGAATACACTTATAATTGGTCTTCCGATCCCGGCGGTGTATCCGCTTCAGGATATAGCGCAACGGTTTACCCGCAGCAGCCGACTACTTATACCATTGTGGTAAATGATGGCGGTAACAGTATTTCCAAATCGGTGGAGGTGGAGGTTGAGGAAATTCCATCAGTTATAGCTCAGGATGATACAACGGTCTTCTTTGGTGAGGAAGCCACCTTGTCGGCCACAGCCCAGGGAGGATCAGGAGAATACCAATATCATTGGTATCCTGAAGGGTATATCTCTGGTGGGCAAGGACCGACAGTGGAAACAGTACCCATGCTACAATCTTCCTCCTTCAGGATAGAGCTAACCGATTTACAATCAGGATGCTATTCCATACCTGACACCGTAGATGTTAACATTGAAGGAAATGATTTGAATGTCATGGCTTTTGCTTCTACTGATACCATTTGCAAAGGTCGCCGCTTTAGCGTGGTGGCGCTGCCATCAGGGGGGAGTGGCGACTATAGTTATTCCTGGAGTGCCGATCCGGGGGGCATAATTTCAGGACAATCTTTTGTCAGTATCGCCGTGGATACAACCACAACTTTTTATGTTAATGTGGATGACGGTGTAAGTACCACTACCGACAGCGTTAGGGTAGCCGTTATTCCATCTCCCGAAAAGTATGTCCTTGCGGGAGATAAGTATTATTGTGAAGGTGAACCCGGAACCTTCCTCAAACTCAATAATTCAGATAACGGTATCCAATATCAACTGCAACGAAACGACTTATTTTCGGGAATACAAAAAACAGGTAGCGGACAACCATTAGTGTTTGAGAATATCACTAACGAAGGCTTTTATACTATTCAAGCGGTTAATTCAACCAACTGGTGTGTAGAAAGTATGTTGGGGAGCGTAAATGTAACCCGGGCTTCCAATCCGGCACGTTTTAGCTTAACCGGAGAAGGAAGCTATTGCGACGGTGAAACTTTTAATATTGGCGTGGAGGGTTCTGAGCAAGGAGTGCTTTATCGGTTGTATGCCAATCAAACCCTCTGGGATAGCCTGACAGGAACCGGATCGGCGATAAGCTTTCCGGTTGCGGCCGGCGATAGTTTGTTTATAGTGGAAGCTGTGAATAAAGAAACGGGTTGTATCTCCATGATGCAGGATGCGCTTTCAATAGAGGTCTTTCCTCTGCCAGAGGTAGAAACCACACCCGATACCGCCGTTTATAGTGGTCAGCAAGTTGTGCTCACAGCTTCGGGAGGCGAAAGTTATGAGTGGAATACCACACCTCCTTCGCAAGGCCCTACTTTAACAGTGACACCCAAGGATACGGTAATCTATACAGTAGAGGTTACCAATAAGTATGGATGTACCAAAATCGACAGCATTAAAGTGAAGCTGAAGGATGCTCAGGCTCCACAGGTGAATGCGTTCACACCTAATGGAGACGGAACTAATGATATCTTCCTAGAAGGATATCACATAAAGGTTTTTAACCGGTGGGGAAAAGTATTATACGAAGGTAAAGATGGATGGGACGGAACATATAACGGAAAACCGGTCCCGGCAGGTACCTACTATTATATCCGTACTACAAATAATGCCGGTGAAGAAATTAAAGTGGTCAAAGGTGATGTAACAGTGGTAAGGAGGAATGAGTGATATGAAAATTAAAAAATTGCATATTATTCCCATAATGTTGATTTTTTTGACATTAAGCTCTTTTGGTCAGCAAAAGAATATGGAAAGGGGAGAAAAAGCGTTTCAGAATCAGAATTATATTGAAGCTGTGGAGTATTTTAAAGAAGCGCTCCCTAAAGCCAGGCAAAAATTATCTCCCGACAGACTTACGGATTTGGTTTACCGAATAGGATACGCTTATCTTGAGATGAACCGCTTTGAAAAAGCACTTCCATGGCTGGAGGAAGCCGTTTTTTCGGGGGATCATGATGAGAAGCAGTACATGGCTTACGCCGAAGTGCTTACAAACAGCCGGCGAATCGATAAAGCTCTGAAAGCCTATCGTAAGATTCTAAAAAAGAATCCTTCCAACAGCTTTGCGCGACAGCGAATTGGAAGCCTTGAAACCATGAAAAGCGAGCAAACCGTGGCTGTAAATCTTATTGATCAGGAAAAGATTAATTCTAAACATAGCGACTATGCCCCGGGATGGTTTATGGAAAAGATAGTTTATACTTCGGCGCGCGCCGGGAATAAACCTTCAAAGAATCCCCGCACAGGGCAGTATTACTCGGATTTGTATTCAGCCGAATATAACAGCAGGACAGGAAAATGGGAGGGAGGGGAAGCCTTTAGCGATAAGCTCAATAGCCGCAAGGCTGAGGGTGGCTTTGCATATGACCGCAAAAGTCGTACGGCCTATTTTACGCGATGCTTTGAGACCCAAAAGCCCTGTCAGATTATGTATAGCCGTCTTGACAGGGAAGGGGAATGGTCCAGACCCAAAAAAATACCTTTTAATAAAAACGTGGAGGTAGGTCATCCCACACTGAATAGTGAAGGCAATACCCTTTATTTTGTTGCCGATATAGATGGGGGTGTTGGTGGAAAAGATATATGGAAAATGCGGAGACTCGGGGATAAAGAGTGGAGTGTACCTGTTAATCTCAGTACACCTGTCAATTCGGAATTCGATGAACTTTTTCCTTATTATGCTTACGATTCGCTGCTTTTCTTTGCCTCTAACAGGGGTCAGGCCCTGGGCGGGCTGGACCTTTTTGTGGCTGTTAACCGCAACGGGACTTTCGCGAAGCCACGGCGGCTTGATTCTCCCTTTAACACCACAAGAGATGATTTTGGTTTGATAATCCGAAATGATAAAGGACTGTTTTGTTCAAACCGTAAGAATAAGCGAAAAAGCGATGATATATTTTCTTTCAGAGGATTACCATTTCTTATTGAAATCAACGGGCAGGTTGTGGCTCAAGGAACCAATACCCCTGTTGAAAGGGCTTCACTCAAGCTTGTCTTTGATAATTTTCAAACCTCCCTCGAAGCTGATAGTATGGGATATTATTCCTGCAAGGTTCCTCTAATGGCTTCTTATACAGTAGAAGTATCAGCCAGGGATTATAGTTCGCGGAGTTTTTCGGAATCATGGAAAAATAGGTCACTCTTTTTAAAAGATACGGTAATAACAAGGAATTACTATCTCAATAAAAAGACGGCCGCAGCCACCATAAAAGGCAAAGTCGTTAACAGGAAGACGAAAAAGGTGATGCCACAGGAGAAGCTGCGGTTATATCGCGAAGGCCAGCTTATGGATTCTACTAAGACCGATAACCGGGGCGTATATAGTTTTAAGAACCTGTCTTCGAAGGGCAATTACACGGTTAAAATCAGCAAAGAAGGTTTCTTCTCGGAATCGCGCCAGTGTATGGTTCCCGAACTGACCACCCCTGCTGTCTTTTCGGCAAAGACAGGGTACGACATGGATTTTCAACTCACGCGCATCCAGAAGGAAAAGGAAATTGTTATAAATAATATTCTCTATGATTTCAATAAGGCTTCATTACGCCCGGAATCGCGTAAGGAGTTGGATAAATTGGTATCGATGCTCAAGGAAACACCGAATGTTATCATCCAGATTAATTCGCATACCGATACCCGCGGCAGCCGCAGCTACAATCAGCGTTTGTCGCAACGGCGGGCCCGGAGCGTGGTGGATTACCTTACCAGGCATGGTATCGATACCGACCGGCTTTTTGCCAAAGGTTATGGCGAAAGCCGCCCACTGGTACAAAATGCCCAAACGGAAACAGAACATCAACTGAACCGCCGTACGAGTTTTAAGGTGTTGGC
>JAIPAH010000070.1 GCA_021740175.1 Bacteroidales bacterium | reverse complement strand
AAATCTTCCAGCGTCTTGCCCAGTTGGTTTTCCACCAGTTCCCGAATATGGGGAGCCACCTCACGCATAGAAAAATGGAATACTTTTTCCCCGTCGAGAGCCACATTTATTCCATTTCTCATAATACCATTCCCATAATCCTTGTATTCCAGGGATTCTTTGGTTATAAATTTTCGAAGGCCTCCTTCCGGTATAATAATAGCATCGTACCCACTACCATCCGACTGGAGATTAAACGTCATCTTTGGAGCATTTTCGTCGAACTCCAGCGCTGTAGCAGTTCCTGCATCGCCAAACAATAGATAAGTACTTTTATCCCGGTAGGAAGCAGTAGCTGTGGAAACATCCCCAACAAGCATCAGGGCTTTCTCAATGCCCCCATGGCTAATAAGACTGGATAGCTGAGAAAGACCATAAATATACCCTGAGCATCCCAGGTTTACATCATAAGCCATCGTTGTTTTGGGGAGCCCCATCCTGTCCTGTAGCACAATAGCCGTCGCAGGCAAGATATAGTCTGCCGACTGAGTTATAAATACCAGCGCATCGATCTCTTCCCTCTTCCAATTCAGTTCGTCCAGGAGTTTTTCAGCAGCCGTTTGACACAAATCGGCTGTTGTCACCCCTTTCTCGGCCACCCTTCTTTTTTCAATCCCGGTTGTTTTTACATACATCTGTTTCTCCTTCATGGAGGTGAGCTCGTAGTCGTAATTGGACTCTTCATTCTTTGGCACGCACGCTGTTATTCCTGATATGCGCGTTTTTGGTATATTTAGTATGGCCATTTAACTCGCTTCTTTTAATTCCAATACCCGTGTATAAAGATCGTTCACGGTCTCAGATTTCTGGATATCTTCGGCGTTTATTGTTACATCATACTCACTATCGACCAGTGCAATAATGATTAATGCATTGACTGAATTCCACTCAAAATATTCCCTGAAGTTACTCTCGGGGGTCAATGTCCCGGGTTCCAGCTCTTCAAATTCGTCTTCAATTTTTTCAATGAATTTTTCTACGCTCATAACTTCTTCTTTTTCTTATTTCTTCCTGCAAATTTAGTTAATTAATAAAAGCATAGCCTTTGATTATAGTTTAAACATTCACCAAAGGGTAAATCTTTGGTGTAAAAATAAAAAAAACCTATTAAATTTCATGTTTTCTGGAAATTGTCTTAAAAATGTATTATATTTCAATCAATATTTTAAATTCTCAACACATCCGTTACAGGTTTAGAATTACCAACAAAACTGAAAAAAAAGTAAAGTCCCTTAAAGGCAACATAACTTTTACCAACAAGCAGGGGCACGAAATAAAAACTTTCCCTATGGCTTACGAGGAGCCTATAAAAGGAGGCGAGGAAGTTATCTGGGATACTGAAACTGTTTTTGACCAATTTATGGATGATGAGGAGGCGCTCAAAAATATGGACCGTAAAAAGCTGGATTGCCAATGGGAGCCTGTACAGATTACTTATGCAGACGGAACTACTGTTAAGTAATCATCGCAAAATTCCTTAAACGAATGATGAGTTTGGTCTAAAAAGCCTTCAGGCTGCTGATTTTTAGACCAGTCTCAATATTTCTATCGGGCACTGCATATTGCCTGCAATTCACGCTGATTGAAAATTCAGTGCAAAAGCTATTTATTATTTAAAATATACAAACTGGAATTATAAATCGATCGCCCGATTGAAGCGTTTTTTATTTTCTTACAAGATTAGAATTTATTTAGAAGGGTGAGACATTATTTTTAAAAGGATTTTTTTTAAATTGCAAAAAATCTTTCAAAATGTCTCGTAAATACAGATTACTATTAATCAACCCACAAAATCAATACAGAACGGGATTTGCTTTAACCGTAACATCCCGCTATCCTCCTATAAGTCTGGGAATTATTGCTTCATTAACGCCCAATCATTGGGATATACAAATTCTGGATGAAAATTTTGAAAAATTTGAAGAGGCTAAATATAATGATCCCGATTTAGTGGGTATCACTTCCTTCAGTCCTAATGTTTACAGAGCTTATCAAATAGCTGCCCATTACCGGGAAAAAGGTATTCCGGTGGTGTTAGGGGGCAACCATGCCTCCATGTTACCAGAGGAAGCTGCTCAGTATGTAGATATAGTTTTCAAAGGGGAAGCAGAAACAGAGTGGAAAAATCTTATCAAAGATTTCGAAAACAATCAATTAAAAAACATATATGAGGGTGGGCGTCCCAGCCTTGACAAAATGCCTTCCGCGAGGCATGATTTGTTTAACAAAGATTACCTGTTCAGTTCCATTCAAACTACACGGGGATGCCCTTTCAAATGTGAATTTTGTTCCGTACATACTTTCAACGGTACCCGGCACCGGTTAAGACCGGTAGAGGATATCCTCGATGAATTAGAGCAAATGCCAAATGACTTTGTTTTTATTGTGGATGATAATTTTTTTGGATATTCCAGGAAAAGCAAAGAACACTCCTATCAAATAATGGAAGGCATGTTGAAACGGGGTATCAAAAAGCAATGGTTTATACAGGCCTCCATAAATATCGCCGATGATCCGAAGTTTTTGAAATTGGCAGCAAAAACAGGATGCCGCGAGATTTTCATTGGGGTAGAATCGGATAACCTGGAGCAATTGAAAAGCGCCAATAAAATGCTTAATGCTAAGATAGGCCCTGATAGTTTTAAGAAAAAATTCCGGAAAATTCAAAAGGCTGGAATTGCCGTACTGGGCGCTTTTATATTCGGATTGGAGGGCGACACAATAGAAGGGATACATCGCCGGGCCAGATTTATCAAAAAATCAGGCGTTGACTCGATCCAAACAGCTTTATTAATGCCTCCTCCCGGTACCGAATTGTTTGAGCGAATGAAAAGACAAAACAGAATGTTTAAAACGAATTTTCCGAAGGATTGGGAAAAATATCATTCTGCAGAAGTAGTACTTCACCCCGATAAAATGACGGCTGAAGAACTACAACATCATATGTATATCATTTGGCACAAGCTGTATAATAAAACGGCGATGCGTAAACGCTTCCTGAAGACGTTACTACACACAAAAAACTTTAAATCAGCCTTATGGGCTTATGTCGGAAACTGGCATTATCGCCGTATTGTTTTTGAAATGGGTGGCTATGATCCGGACAAACACCCCGATAAGCAGGAACGAGTTTTCAGAGAGCCCGGGACGCATAAAAAGATTGAATCTCCCGAGCATAACGTTGCGCCAGATTATTCCGCTTCAGCTTCATCGAAGGAGTAAGCTCTCCGTTTTCGATGGACCACTCATCTGTTAATAGCTTGTAAGCCTTGATTTGGTGCGTATCGCGGGCCTGGTCATTATAAGTTTTTATCAAATCATCTATCTGAGCTTTCAAATCGGGATGCTGCCTTATCTGTTCAACGTCGGACTCGATACCGTTTTGTTTGGCCCACTTTTTCAGATAGTCCTGCTCCAACACAATTAAAGCTCCGAGATATTGCTGGTATTCACCCACAATAAGTGCATGTTCAACAAATGAAGAGAGTTTGAGTTGATTTTCAATACGCTCGGGATAAACGTAGGTTCCGGAAGCATTTTTAAAAATGTTTTTCTTACGTCCGGAAATCGTGAGATAATTAGCATCCTGCCAATAACCTAAATCACCGGTATGAAACCAACCATTTTCATCTATGGATTCACTTGTGAGCTCGGGGTGATTGTAATACCCCTGCATGAGATTAGGACCTTTGGCTAAAATTTCCCCATCCCCGGCAATTTTGACTTTCACATTGACAAGCGGTTGACCGACAGTACCCGGACGGTCGAATTCAAGGTTGTTAAACGAAATGAGCGGCGCCAGTTCTGTGACCCCATACCCTTCATGGACCGGAATTCCCACTATGTTAAAAAAGGCATAAATATCCCGTGACAAAGCTGATCCCCCACAAATGATTTTTCTTACGCGGCCTCCCATGAGGGCGCGCCATTTGCTGTATACCAGTTTATCGTATATTTTGCGTTGAAATTTATCAAAAAAACTAAGTTGCTTAGAGGTATCTTTCTTTCTTAAGGCAAAATTAAGGGCGAGTTTATATATATATTTTGATAGGCCTTTTAGCTCTTGTTTCTTATTGATGATACCCTTATAGATGCGTTCGAGTAATAAAGGAACAGTTATCAGTATACCGGGGCGAACGTATTCAAAATTGGAAATGATATTGCCCATGCTTTCATTATAGTAAACGGTCAGGCCTTTTATCATGCAAACATAGTTAACCATACGCTCATAGGAGTGTGAAAGGGGAAGATAGCTTAAAATATTCATGGTATGGTCAATCCCGATGCTACTAGCTGTAACCATGATATTTGTCAGATGGTTTTTATGGCTCAATATCACTCCCTTGGGCATCGTAGTGGTTCCCGAGGTATAAATAACCGAAGCCCAATCGTTTTCCCCAACATCGTTTTTAGCTTTTTCCACCTGCTTTATATCGATATTGTTTTTCCCTTCTTCTATCCATTCCCAAAATGAGTATACGCCGTTTTCCCCGCCACTATCAAACGAAAATATGTAGGCTTTGTCAGAGCCTTCCCAGGTATCTTTTACTTTTTTGAGCAGAAAGCGATTGGAGAGAAATATAAAGCGTGGTTTTACTTCATCAAGGATATACTTCAATTCATCACGGCTGATAGTTGGAAAAACAGGAACGTGCACACCTCCGGCCTGAAGCAGTCCCATATCCAGGAAATTCCATTCGGGGCGATTATCAGAGATATTGACCACCAATTCGCCCTTTTTCAGTCCCATATTCAGTAGAGACGAAGTAATCGCATTGGCATTCTCAATAAACTCCTTCTGCGAATAAGTTATCCACTTACCGTTTTTCTTACCCGCCAGGGCCGTCTTGTTTTGAAACTTTCCCTCCGCAAAATATATGATATCAAAAAGTCTGTGTATATACTCAGCCACGGTTATTCCTCCTTCTTTGGTGCCAGGTTCAGATAATAATTAGCTTTTTTCATGTTACCCTTCTTTTTGAAGTGTCGATAAAGGTTTTTGTTCAATTGTGTATTCCTGGGATTTAAATTGGCCGCTGTTTCAAAATGGTCAACTGCCTTGGTCGTATCACCGCTTTGAAGCAGAAAATTCCCCATGTTAAAATAAGCCTCGGCATTATCGGGCTGAAAATCAAGTATCTTTTTATTCCACCTTAACGCTTTATCCAAACTATCCTCTCTAAAAGCCATCTTACTCATCATCGAATGCACCCCTACATGTTCAGGTTTGAATTCCAGGTATTTTTTGAAATATTTTTCGGCTTTTTGATGCTTCCTATTGGTAAAATTCAAATAGCCCAGGTTGTAATAGGCTTTTTGTAATTCCGGTTCGATATCAATGGCTTTTTTATAAAGTTTTTGAGCCATCTCGTAATTATCTTTGACCACCATATAAATCTCGCCCAGCTGGTTCCATGCCTGGAAATAACCGGGATAGATTTCAATGGCTCGCTTAAAGTGTTTAACCATTAACCGGATTTTAGGTTGTCCCGCCTTTTTGTTGTAGGTTTGGTTTGTAACCACATCATTCTTCAAAGTCAGCCCATAAAGGAAATTAGCTTTCGCTGATTTGTCCAGATGCGAGATATCGCTTTGGATCAAAGTAAGCTGATCTTTCCAATCCGTATTTCTTGATATCGTCTTTACCGTAGATGGAATCAAAATAATAAGGGATAAACCTATCAATGCATACTCTTTTTTCTCTTTCAGATATTTATGAAATGGATTGCTCTTGGTGAGCCAAAAAAGAAGATAAACCACGCCAATACTTAATGCCAGCACCGGCGCAAACAAAAACCGTTCGGCGACAATCCCCATTACCGGTTTCACCATATTGGCGTAGATAGAAATCGTGACAAAGTAAAAAAGAATAGCAAATGAAAGCAGCTTTTTCTGCCTGATTGTATAAATGGCATAAGCCAGCAATGCCAGGTGAATTACTACGGATATAATCACTTCGGGCTCTGCAAAATTTACAATCGGCAATTCGTTATATCCATAATAAAAAAGGAGCGGATGGGGATAGAGTAATTTCCCGAGGTAAAACAACAGGACGGAAAAGCCGGTAGAAATATGCAACCACTTGTTATCTTCGAAAAGCAGGGGATTTTCAACTAACAAAGTCTCTCTTTCCGGTGAGGGGAGATATAACATGCGCGGTGCAAAACGGGCAATAATCAAAATCACCAAAGCTCCTGCCGTGATGAGTAGCAAACGGCGAACATTCACTTCCCGGAAAAAATACAGCACTAAAGGAAATACAGCCAGGTAAACCATGGCCGAAGCTTTCGACAGATAGGCCAGCAGGAAAAAAAGCATCCCCAAGAAAAGCTGCTTCAGTTTTCTGAAATCATAATATTTTAAAAATGCGCCAAGCGCCAGGAAAGCAAATAGAAAGGCCAGCAATTCGTCCCGGTTTTTCAAACTGCCCACAACCTCCGTGTGTAAAGGATGAGCGGCGAATATAAGCACCACCAAAAGCGGAAAAAACTTATTATAGTTCTTTAACAATTTGCTAAGCAACCGGAAAAGCACCAAAAGCACTAATACATATAATAACAGGTTTATGAAATGACTGACATGAGGGGCGTTATCATAAAACTCATGCTCAATGGCGAACGTCGTTTTTGCAATAGGACGATAGCCAAAGCGCATATCGCTTCCATCATCCGCCTGAACGTTAGCATACAGTGAAGTAAAAATCTCCGGGATACCACTTATTCCTTTATTGACCTGTGGGTTGTTTTTCGTGACATAAACATCGTCCAGGGAATAGTTATTTGGAATCGTATTTCCATAGAGGATGAATGCAAAAGCCACAATTATAAAAAATGCCCAGGTTCTCCAGGTTAATATCGGTTTTGGTAATTGTTTCTTGCTCATTGTATCAATTTATTTATCATTGATTAATTTCTTTATTTCGTTTAGCTTCATCAATGCTTCAACCGGTGTCAACGTATTGACATCGGTATTAAGAATATCATCCCTGATTTGTTCCAACAACGGGTCGTTGAGCTGAACAAAACTTAACTGGTAATCATCTTTTTTCACCGGTTTTTCCTTATTCTCCGATGTTAGTTTGTTATCAGCATGCGACTCCTCCAGCTTTTTGAGTAATTTTTCAGCCCGCTCAAGGACAGACTGAGGCATCCCCGCCATTTTAGCCACATGAATCCCAAAGCTGTGAGCACTGCTTCCGGGCTTAAATTTGCGTAGGAAAAGAATTTTATTCTGGAGCTCTTTTACCGTGATATGATAATTTTTAATCCGCGGTAAACTTGAGGCCATCTCATTCAATTCATGATAATGCGTTGCAAACAAAACCTTGGGTTTGTAAAGGGGATGCTCGTGCAAATATTCGGCAATCGACCAGGCAATGGAGATGCCGTCGTATGTGCTTGTCCCCCGCCCTATTTCATCCAGAAGGATCAGGCTACGGTTAGAAATATTATTCAAAATACTGGCCGTCTCATTCATCTCCACCATAAAAGTCGATTCTCCGCTGGAAATATTATCGGAGGCCCCGACTCGTGTAAACAACTTATCAAACAGCCCCAGGCGGGCTTCTGTAGCAGGGACAAAACATCCCATCTGGGCCAGAAGCACTATCAGGGCGGTTTGTCGTAACAGGGCCGATTTCCCTGACATATTAGGCCCGGTGACGATGATGATCTGCTGATTTTCTTCGTCGAGATAAACATCATTCGCCACATATTCCTCATCTTCCTGAAGTTGAGTTTCAATCACCGGGTGGCGGGCTTCTTTAATATCCAACACATAGGAATCATCTATCCGGGGTTTACTATAGTTTTGTTTGCTCGATTGCCGGGCAAAAGAAAGCAATACATCGAGCTTGGCAATAAGATTGGCGTTAAGCTGTATAGGTTCAATGTATTCGGCCACAGCAAATACCAATTCACGGAAAAGCTTCTCCTCAAGCTCCAAAATTTTATCCTCCGCTTCCAGGATTTTTTGCTCCAGCTCTTTCAGCTCCTCAGTGATGTAGCGCTCGGAACTCACCAGCGTTTGTTTGCGGTGCCATTCCTTCGGAACTTTGTCCTTATAAATGTTTCTCACCTCCAGGTAATACCCAAAAACACTGTTATAACCAATCTTAAGCGAGGATATCCCCGTGTTATTGATCTCCCTGTTTTTTATAGAATCCAGGTAATCCTTGCTGGAGGTAACCAAATTCCTGTATTCATCCAATTCCGATGAAATACCGTCGGCCATAACATTGCCTTTGTTGACCAGGGCGGGAGGTTCCTCTTTAATGTGCTCACCGATTTTCTTAGCAATGGACGTACAATCACTGAATTGTTGACCTATTTTTTGAAGCGCTTCATTGTCCGATTTTTCACAAAATTCTCTTACAGGGGTAATTTCATCGATAGCACTTTTAAGTTTAAGAATTTCGCGCGGGTTGATCCGGCCTGTAGATACTTTGGTGATAAGTCGTTCCAAATCGCCTATTTGTTCAATGCGCTGAGATAAATTCTCCATCCCCTCCTCATCATGGATAAAATATTCCACCATTGAAAGCCTCTCCCGTATGGCCTCCTTATGTTTTAATGGAAAAATCATCCAGCGTTTCAATAAACGGGAACCCATGGGGGTTACTGTGTTATCAATAACGCTCAGCAAAGAAGCGCCTCCTTCAGCGGCAGGCTGAAAAAGCTCGAGGTTGCGGATGGTAAACCTATCAAGCCAGACATAATCCTCCGCTTCAATCCGCGAAATTTTCGTAATATGCTTTACCTTATCGTGATGGGTCTCCGCCAGATAATGAAGGGCAGCCCCTGCAGCTATAATTCCATTGTCCTGCTTTTCTACTCCGAAACCTTTCAATGAGGTAACTTCAAAATGTTTAAGCAATAAATCACGGCCAAAATCAATCGTGAAAACCCAATCATCAAAGGTTTTGGTGAGATACTTGTCACCGAATAACTCGAAAAAATGCTCTCTTTTATCCTTTTGAACAATCACCTCCGAAGGACTAAACGATTGGATCAGCTTATCGATATAATCCATGTTCCCCTCTGCCAGGTAAAATTCACCCGTGGAAACATCCAGGAAAGAGACGCCTGCATACTCTTTGCTCAAATGTAAGCTGGCCAAAAAATTGTTTTCTTTATTTTCGAGCACTTGGTCATTGTACGAAACCCCGGGAGTTACCAATTCCGTCACGCCCCTTTTCACAATATTTTTAGCATGCTTCGGGTCTTCCATCTGGTCGCAAATAGCTACTCTCTCGCCGGCCCGGACAAGCTTAGGCAAATAACTATCAAGAGCATGATGAGGAAAACCGGCCAAATCGATCTGCGAAGCAGCACCATTTGAGCGCTTAGTTAGAATAATACCCAATATCCTGGCGGTTTTACGGGCATCCTCGCCAAAAGTCTCATAAAAATCTCCTACACGAAACAATAATAAGGCATCCGGATATTTGGATTTCACCGAATAATATTGTTTCATCAAAGGTGTTTCCGTTATGTCGGTTTTTTCCGCTTTCTTAGCCAAGGCTTATTATTTTGACTCACAAAGTTAAAATTATAAATGAAAGAACAGTAATTGACAACCTACCTGATTTATTCATAGTATTCCTTATTTTTGCCCCATTCAAAAACAATAAACCATGCGCAAACTGGAAAATCGCGAACTGAATCGCTTGTCGGTGGAGGAATTTAAAAAAATACCTAAAAATCCCGTTGTGATAGTTTTGGAAAATATCCGCAGCGCCAATAACGTAGGCTCCGTATTTCGAACTTCAGATGCGTTTTTGGCTGCATCTATACATCTTTGTGGCATTACACCTCACCCCCCTAACCGTGACATCCAAAAAACAGCTATCGGGGCAACGCAGACGGTTTCATGGGCCTATTTTTCATCGGCGCATGAATCTTTAAAAACCCTCCGGGAGGAAGGCTACCATCTCTTTGCAATAGAACAATGTGAAGAGAGCCGGTCATTAAATAATTTTCAGGCCGAACCCCCACAAAAAATTGCATTGATTTTCGGAAATGAAGTATCAGGGGTATCCCAGGAAATCGTGGACATGTGTGACGGTTGCCTGGAAATTCCTCAATGGGGGACAAAACACTCTTTAAATATTTCCGTGAGTGTGGGGGTCGTGTTATGGGAATATATCAGACGGGCATCTCAACGAGCAAAAAAGTAAGCCACTCCCAGGGAATAAAAACCAAAAACATCGTTACCAAAACCCCTCTCCCGGTAACCATCAACCATATCACTACCGGTAAAATGCACTCCTCCGTTTAGCGTCAGGTAAAACCTGTCCTTCACTCGCTGCCAGTAAGCCGGATCATACTTGTTTAACTTAAACATTACTGTTAGTTCAATGGGGAAGGTGCCCGTACGTCCCGAGAATTGTCCCATTTTGTAATTATCCGGATCAAGTTCTATCTCCTTGCTCTTGTCAAACTTTTGGAGTTCTGTTGTATAATTAAGCCTACCATAACCAAAATCAAAAAACACTTTTAACCGATTAGCCAATCGTTCGGACAAATTCTTGTCAATAGCCCGCTGAAACGAAAGTTTCATTTTTACAGAGACCTCAGAAGTGGTCCCTAAAAAGTGCAGGTTTTTTTCGGGAAGCGAACCGGCAACCAAAGAATATTTATACCCAAATTGAAGCCCAGTCACATCATTCAAAAAGAAACCAAACCTGAATTTGCCACCCGGCTGAATTTCAGAATATTTAACGGTAGAAGGAGCAAAATCATATCTTTTAACGTCCCCATAAGCAATACTTATACCCGCATCTATCTCTGCAAAAGCGCCATAATATTTTTGCCCATGGCCTATAAATGAAAAACACGTAAGCATGATAGTAGCTAAAAAATATCGCACGTTCTTGTAAATTTTTATATAAACATTAATGATCTTGGTTATGTTGTATGATTGTATTCGATATTTTTTTAAATTTGTTACATGAAGGAAATTTTTTTTTATATTTAAGCACCTTAAATTAAAAACTTAATTGACTTCTACTAAACCAAAAATAAAATTGCAAATCAAAAAGAACTATAAAAATCACATCACTATGAAAAAGTCAAATTTCACGATTAAAGGAACGGCAATGATTCTAATGTTATTACTTGTGCCGGTTTTATTCTATGGCCAGGATAATAACAAAGAGCAATCAACCTCATTTTCCCGGCACTGGTATATTTCCTTAAACGGTGGTATATCTCAATTCTGGGGAGATGTTCAAACTCAACAACCTTGGGAAAAAATTTCGGATGATAAGTTCATGGGTGGTATAGCCATAGGCCACCAATTTTCCCCTGTATTAGGATTGAGAGGAAATGTGCAATACGGTTCAGTATATAGCCTTAAAGAAAATGAAGCAGCTGTGGATTACGAGATGGAGGCTTCCCCATTATTAGACTATAGTATTCAAGCCACAATAAGCTTGGTAAACCTATTCGCCGACTACAACCCCGAAAGAAAATTAGACTTTTATGGTTTTGCCGGCCTCGGCTTTTCTAATTGGGAAACCGAGTGGCGAAACAAAAATACCGGAGGTGTAAATGGGCACAACGGAAATGAAGAAGGAACTGACGGTTTGTTCAATCTCACTACCGAAGGCTATATCCCTGCCGGAGCAGGCCTGTCCTATAAGCTGAATGACACCTTCACTCTAGGATTAGAGCAGTTATGGAATGGCGTAAACACAGACATCCTGGACGCTAAAGCCGGGGGATTTGATTATGATATTTACTCCAATACCCGCCTTAATCTTAAAATAAATGTCGGTCAGTTTGGCGGACTGGGCAAGATGGTTCGCAATTTTGACCAGGTAGACTATAATGTGGAACCCGAAGTAGTAGAGCGACATGGGGATAAAGTGGAATTCACCTTTAGCGGGAATATCCCGGAGAACTATTTCAGCTCCAACGCTGCTATGAAGCTCAAGCCCAAAGTAGTTTACCAGGAAGAATCCAAAGGATTGGAGCCTGTTTTTCTGCGTGGTGAAGATGTAAGTGGTGACGGTAAAATTATCACTTCCGACGGCGGCACTTTCTCAAAAGATTATTCATACAGATTTAAAGAAGGCATGGAAGATGCCGAAATTAAAATAGAATCCATGGCATTCCTTCCAAAAGGAAATCCCGTTAATGAGGATGCCACAGACAGCAACATCAAGGAAAACTATAAAGCTGAAGTGCTTCCGGAAAGAAAGCTTGCTGACGGAACCATCATTACAGGTCAGCGCATCGTTTTTGAACCAAGCAAAGTCTCCAACAAGGCTATGGAAAAAGCTAATTCTCCCGAATATGGCCTATTGGCAAAGCATGGCTATGAAAAAGAAACAATAATCTCGGATAAGGCTACGGTCTATTTCAAGATTAACCTGGCTTATCTCAACTGGAGACTCCCCCTAAATGTTAACCGGAATGCTAAAGAAGACGTGGATAAATTGAAGCAATTTCTGGACAAAGGATGGAAAATAAAGAATATAGAGATGAATGCTTGGGCTTCACCTGAAGGACCCGTTGATTTTAATTCGGAACTGTCAAAAGATAGGGCCGAAACAGGAATGGAGATTCTTGAAGGCTTATTCGACGAGCTTGACAGGGATCTCGAAGATGTAACGGTTGATAAACAATCCAAGGGGGAAGACTGGAACGGCTTCATGGAAGCAGTAGAAAAATCCGATATTGAAGATAAAGACATTATTCTTAATGTTGTTCGTTCGCAGCCTGACTTGAAAAAGCGAGAGCAAGAAATAAGAAATATGTCGGTCGTCTATAAAGAAGTGGAAGAAAAAATCCTTCCTCCTTTACGCAGGGTCGAAATGAAAGTTAACAGCTATGAGCCCAAACATTCTGACGAAGAAATGGCACAAATGGCTATGGATGACGCAGAGTCGCTAGAGAAAAATGAATTGCTTTATGCGGCCACCTTACATGATGATATCGACAAAAAACTTGAAATCTATAATAAAGCTAAAGAACTATTCCCGGAATGTGCCAGAGCCTATAACAATGCCGGCCACATTTATATGATGAAAGGGGAATACGATAAGGCTGAAACGGACCTGCAAAAAGCAGAAAATATTGCACCTAAGCATGGTGGTGTACTGAATAATCTTGGTATCATTAAAGGTATCGAAGGCAATTGGGACGAAGCTGAAGAGTACTTTACAAAAGCCAAGGAGCAAGGTGTTAACACAAGTTATTATATGGGCGTACTCAACATCGCTAATGGTAAATACGACAAGGCGCTGCAACAAATGAAGCGCAAAGATTGCGATTACAATGTAGCCCTCGCCCAATTAGTATCAGGCGATACCGATAAAGCGGTTTCAACACTTGAATGTATCCCTGAAAGTGCGGAAAAACATTATCTCATGGCAGTTGCAGGCGCAAGACAAGACAACAAGGACATGGCATTTGATAATCTTGTGAAGGCGGTTAAAGCTGACTCTTCATACAAAGAGAAAGCAAAGACAGACAAAGAATTTATAGATTACTTTGATATGCCTGACTTCAAAAGCCTTGTAGAATAATATTTCACTCTAAACCAAATAAAAAAGACCGTTTCAAAATTGAGACGGTCTTTTTTTGTTTCCCATTATTTCTTTTTTTTAACTCCCCTTCTTTTCTTAATTTCGCTCGCTTAGATTATTAACAAAAAAATCAAAATACAAATGAAACAATTGAAAATTATTGGATTAATCCTGGCTGTGGCAATGTTAAGTGGCTGCGGCTTAAATCGGATGGTTAAAAATTATGAGAATGTGGATTATTCAGTGACTCCCGAAGTATTAGAAAACAAAGGAGGTACAGTGGAATTGGAGATTCAGGGATATGTTCCTGAAAAATATTTTCATAAAAAAGCGGTAGTAGAAGTTCAACCGGTACTTAAGCATGAAGACGGCGAGAAGGAATTGGAAACATTTAAGCTCAAAGGAGAAAAAGCCGAAGATGAAGGTAAGGTGATCAGTAAAAAAGAAGGCGGATCGTTCACCTACGAAACTTCTTTCGAGTATAAACCTGAAATGAAAAACTCTACGCTTGTTGTTACTCCGGTGGCTTCCCTGAGAGACAATTCCGAAGAACTCGGCACAACAGAACTTGCAGAAGGTATTATTATTACGAGTACCCGTATCAAGCATTCGGAAAAAGTGGCTATGGCCCCTCATAAATATGAAAAAGAAACAATTGTTTCGGAAGATGCCAACATCTATTTCGCTCAAAACTTCTCTAACCTGAATTGGCAACTGGATCTGAACCAAAAGAACAACACCAAAGAAAGCCTTAAAGAATTGCAAGATTTTGTTCTTAGAGGTTGGAAAATCAAAAATATTGAACTCAATGCATGGGCATCACCGGAAGGAGAAGTGGATTTTAACGAAGACCTTGCGGTTGATCGTGCAGAAACCGGTGAAAATTATATTACGAAAAAGCTCAACAACATCTCCGGAGATAAGGACAGCAAAGTAAATTTCGAAAGCGCTGAAGATATAAAGATAAAAACACAAGCACGTGGTGAGGACTGGAATGGCTTTATGGAAGCCGTCGAAGAGAGTGATCTCGAAAAGAAAAATACCATTCTTAATGTCGTCCGTTCACAACCTGATCTTAAAAAACGCGAGCAGGAAATACGGAATATGGCAATGGTCTACGAAGAAGTAGCTGAAAAAATTCTTCCTCCACTCCGAAGGGTTGAGTTTACAATAAACAGCTATGAGCCGAAATTCTCCGATAGTCAAATGAAAGATCTCGTCTTTTCTAACCCCGATACGCTGGAAGTTAATGAAATGCTCTACACTGCCACACTTTTCAAGGATAATAACAAAAAACTAGATATTTACCAAACGATAATCAACAATTATCCGAAGTGCTGGCGAGCACACAATAATAAAGCGGCTGTCCACCTGTTGGAAGGTAACCTGGATAAAGCAGAAGCAAGCATAGAAGAAGCCAAAGGGACTGATATCCCCGGAGAAGTATACAACAACATGGGTGTACTTGCTTCTAAAAAAGGCGATTTCGATAAGGCGATTCAATTGTTTGAAAAAGCCAAGAAAGAAGGCATCGGCACTAGCTATAATATAGGTATAGCTCATATTGTCAAAGGACAATTTGACAAAGCAAAAAGCTTAATGGAAGGAGCTGTTTCATGCGACTACAATCTTGGACTTGTTCAGCTAATGCTTGAAAACTACGATAATGCTGAACAGACGCTTAAATGTGCAGAAAAGGACGCAGCTACACATTATCTCCTGGCCGTAGCTGGCGCGCGACAGGATAATAAGGAGATGGTTATCAATCATCTCGAAAAAGCTGTGGAGCTGGAATCGGCATTAAAGGCTCAAGCGGCTGAAGATGCTGAATTTATTGACTATTATAGTGATAGTAAATTTAAGGAAATAGTGAAATAACTTTTCCATAAAACATTAAAAAACTGCCATATACAAATGTATAGGGCAGTTTTTTATGGTTTGATGCGGTGTATCCCCTTATCATATGAAGAATCAAAAATAATCCTTTTAAGCGTTTCGTAGTCAGCGTGGTTTTTAACAAAATCAATATCATTAGCATCAATAACCACTATCCTGAGGTCTTCGCGTTGTTGCATAAACTCAAAATAACTCTCCTGGATCTGTTTTAGATATTCATCGGGAATTTCTTGTTCATAGCTGCGACCCCGTTTACGGATATTCTCCTGGAGTTGATCAATCCCCATATACAGATAAACCATCAAATCAGGGGGTGGTAATGTAGTGTTAATAATAGTATAAAGCCGGGAATAAAGAGCAAATTCATCCGGCTGAAGAGTCTTCTTGGCAAAAACAAGCGATTTGCCAATAAAATAATCAGCAACTATAA
>JAIPAH010000069.1 GCA_021740175.1 Bacteroidales bacterium | reverse complement strand
TAGGTCAGAATGTACGTTTTCATAATTTTTCTATTGATGATGGGTTGTCTCAAAATTCGGTTTATGACATTCACCAGGATTCTTTAGGTTTTGTTTGGCTGGCTACCCAGGAAGGCCTTAACCGATTTGACGGGGAGCGTTTTAAAGTCTATAAACATCAGGATCAGGATACGGGTTCCCTGGTTAACAATTATATCAGTGTTATAAAACCAAGTATGCATGGAAAGTTATGGATTGGAACATTGGAAGGGGCTTCCCTTTATTCTTATAATAAAGACGGTTTTAAAAACCACTTTGCTGAAGGTGATGCATACGAAATGCTTCAAAATTCTTCAGTCGAAGATATACTTGTTGATGAACAGAATACTACCTGGTTTAGCGGTGACAGGGGTTTGTTTAGTTATAAACCTGAAGAAGGGGTAAAGCATTATTCCTTTTTAGATACCTTATCGGTCAATAAAATTATATATAAGCTTTTTGAATTATCCGAAGAAAAATTTCTTTTGGGGACTTCGCAAGGAGCCTTTATTTTTAATAAGGCCCAAAAGACTTTTCAGCCTTTACAGATGAATAAGAAAGGGGCTTTACAAAATAAAAAGATTGATTTTGTCTTCGATATTATTGAATACAACAATGGAAGAATTTGGATGGCTGCCACAGGAGCAGGGTTAGTGCGTTATGATCCCGGAACTAAGAATGCCTGGTTATGGTCGGAGAATAGTTCTCTAAAGCCCAACCTTGAAGATGATATGGTGACGACACTGGAAATATCACCCAAAGGAGAATTATGGGTAGGAGGATATAGTGGGTTACAAATTATAAATTTTGAAGATTCGAACTTAAAATATGTAGAACATAAATCCTATCGCCAAAACAGTCTTGCACGAGGTGAAGTAACCGGGATAATGTTTGACGAAGCCAAGAATTGCTGGGTAGGAACAAGTGGGGGAGGCGTAAGTGTTTATTCGCCGGGGAAAAATAAATTTCGTCTGGAAAAAAACCGGGTAAAAGATGACAATAGCCTTCCATCCAACATGGTGATGGCATTATTAAAAGAAAATAATGGAAAAGTATGGGTAGGAACTGACGGAAACGGGCTGCATAAATATCTTCCCGGTAAAGATACTTATACGTCTTATCAATATGAAAAGTCTAATCCTCAAAGTCTTAACAGTAGTTTTGTGATTTCTTTAAATAAGGATTTTTCCGGAAGGATATGGGTAGGAACTTATGGTTGGGGGGTCAATGTTTATAACAGAGACCGGGATAACTTTCAAAGCTTTGCGGATGATACGCCTCTTGGAGCTCTGAATGAAGAAACTATTAACCGGATACTGCAAACCAGTGATTCTACTTATTGGTTTGCGACCATGAACGGTTTACATTATTATGAAAATATCCATCGGAAGGGGAAACATCTCTATTCCACAGACACCGCTCTGTCGCTCCCTCATAACCAAGTTTGGGATGTTTTCGAGGATCATCAAAATAACATCTGGGTCGGGACCCTCAAGGGAATGGCAAAGTTAAGTCCCGAAAAACGCATAATAAAAATTTATTCTGCGAAGAATGATAAACCAGGCTCGCTACCCGATAAGTCGGTAAACACCTTTGCCGAAGATCATAAGAATCGTCTATGGATAGGAACTGATGAAGGTATTGCTCGTCTTGACCCCAAACACGATAGTATAATAGCCTATCGCAACCAATATGGTTTGCCTGATGGGGTGATTTATGATATACTACCCTATGAAAGTACTTTATGGATAAGTACCAATCAAGGCCTTTACGAATTTGAGATTGAAAATAAAGTAGTGCGCCACTATACACAGAATGACGGGCTGCAAAGCATGGAGTTCAATGCAGGAGCAGCATATAAGGCGGCGGATAGCGAAATGTTCTTTGGTGGTATTAAGGGTTACAACCGCTTTTATCCCGATAGCATTGAGGTTTCAAAATATAATCCTGAAGTACTGATTACGGATTTTAAAATTTTTAATGAAAGTGTGGAGATAGGGGATTGGAAAGGTAGAAATATTCTCAGCAACCCCGTTTTTTTAACGGATAAAATTGAACTCTCTTACACCGATCGGATGATATCATTTGAATTCGCCTCTATGGATGTAGCTACTCCGGAAGATATTGAATACAAATATAAGATGGAAGGCTTTGATAATTCCTGGACGCACATTCAAAAGAATAAAGAGGTTACTTATACAAACCTTGCCCCGGGAAGTTATACTTTTATAGTAAAAGGCACTAATGCTGATGGGGTTTGGAGTCGAGATAAAGGTAAATTAAAAATCAAAATCAACCCGCCTTATTACCAAACAACATGGTTTAAAATCACAATCATTATCCTGGTGATTCTTTTGATATATCTGGTTATAAAATTAAGGGAACGCCGGCTGCATCAGGAAAAAGTAAAACTGGAAAAACAGGTGAGCGATCGAACGAAAGAGCTTTCGAAAAAAAATGAAGAACTTGAAGAGCATCGCAATAATCTTGAAAAATTGATAAAAGAACGTACCTCCGATTTGCAAAAAGCCAAAGAAGAAGCCGAGGCTTCCGATCGACTGAAAACAGCTTTCCTGACTAATATGTCGCATGAAGTACGTACTCCGATGAATGCCATTATCGGTTTTTCCGATATCTTAAAAGATATGGACCTCTCCTATGAAGAACGCAAAGAATATGTAGAGATGATTCATACCAACTCCAATAAATTACTGGAACTTATTGACGATATCGTCGATCTGTCCCGCGTTGAAACGGAGGGGCTTCAGCTTAAAATTGAGCAAGTTGAAGTGAATTTGTTGATAGATGAGATTTACCAGCAGGCTATTACCATAATGGATAACCAGGGTAAGACAGAACAACTGAATATTGAAAAATATCAGCCTTCGAAGGATCAACTTATTGTTGAGGCCGACATAAGCCGGTTAAAACAGGTCCTGCATAATTTGATAAGCAATGCGATCAAGTTTACATCAATGGGTTCGGTTACCTTCGGCTACCAGTTAAATGATGATTCCGTCGAATTCTTTGTTAAAGATACAGGTATCGGAATTGAAGCGGATAAGCAGGATATCATATTTCAACGGTTTCGGCAGTTGGACGACAGTAATACAAGGAAAACCGGAGGCACAGGACTGGGGCTGGCTTTGGTTAAGGTGTTGCTGGAAAAAATGGGCGGACAAATCCAACTCGATTCAGAATATGGTAAAGGCTCCAGGTTTTATTTCCACCTACCGATTGAACGAAAGGAAGCTACTGATACCGGCTCTTCAGTACCCCGATCAAATGAGGGTAAGGTTCCCGATTTAAAAGGAAAAAAGATTTTAATAGCAACAAATGATGAATTCAGCGGTATCTACCTGACCAAACTGCTAAAGAATTCAGGTGCCGAGCTTGTTAGGGTTAATAATGGGAAAGCTGTTTATGAAGAAGTCATCAATAGCCAGGGAAATTGGAACTTCATTATTATGGATATCGATTTACCCATTATGCGGGGAGACATTGTCACAGGAAAGATTAAGAAAAAATATCCGCATATACATGTTATAGCTCAATTCTCCGGCGATTCCGAACAAGAAGTCAACGAGTGTGAACAGGCGGGCTGCGATGCCTACCTGGTCAAACCTATCAGAAAAGAAAAGCTCTTCGCGAAACTCCGGGAGCTCCTGGAAAATAAGTAACTTATTTGTACCGGTTTCAGATTAGACCCTTGAAAACCCGTGAGTCTTGTTTTGATTTTGAAAATATAGCGAGATCATTATTTTTGTAAAGTTTTTTAAACGTCGTATACAAAATTTCATATACGTTAGGAATTAAAGTTATAAAAATGAAATTCAGAATATTAGTATTGGCAAAACAAGTTCCGGATACCCGTAATGTAGGGAAAGATGCCATGAAGGCTGATGGTACGGTTAACCGGGGAGCCCTACCGGCTATTTTTAACCCGGAGGATTTAAATGCCCTGGAAATGGCTTTGAAAGTGAAGGATCAAATGAAAGATGCAGAGGTTATTGTGTTATCCATGGGGCCTTCCCGTGCATCCGGCATTATCCGTGAAGCTTTATACCGTGGAGCTGATAGGGGATATCTTATTACCGATAGAAAATTTGCGGGCTCGGATACGCTGGCGACCTCCTATGTGCTGTCTCAAACCATAAAGCAATTTGAACCTTACCACCTTATATTTGCCGGTCGGCAGGCTATCGACGGGGATACAGCCCAGGTCGGTCCGCAAGTAGCTGAAAAATTGAGTATTCCACAAATCACTTATGCTGAAACCATAAAGAAAGTGACCCAAAAAACTATAGAGGTGCAGCGAAGACTGGAGCGGGGCGTTGAAACAGTTCGTTCCCATTTGCCGCTGGTTATTACGGTGCACAGTTCAGCCCCCGAATGCAGGCCCAGGGAAGCAAAAAAAATTATGAAATATAAACATGCCCGAACGGTTACGGAATTGCAAAACGAGGTGAAAGATTATACCGATCTTTTTGAGCAACGTCCTTATCTTACGATATCAGAGTGGGGCGTGAGTGATATTGATTCCGATGAAAACCGGCTTGGTCTTAATGGCTCGCCCACCAAAGTTAAGAAAATTGAAAACATTGTCTTCACCCAAAAAGAATCGAAAGTATTAGCTGCCGATGACGAAAGCCTCGACGAGCTAATGAGAGAACTAATCGACAGTCATGTAATAGGTTAATGAAAAAGGATACCATGGAAATAAATAGCATCTTTGTCTATTGTGAAATTACTGAAGAAGGAAACGTCTCCGATGTTAGCCTTGAGCTACTCACAAAAGGCCGGAAATTAGCCGATGAACTGCGTACGGATTTGGAAGCGATAATCATTGGCTATCAAACCGAACAGCTACCGGAGCAAATCAAGGATTACGGTGTCAACAAGGTTTACATTGCCGATCATAAAAAGCTGTCTCCTTATCGGACGCTACCGCATGCCGCGATATTTAGTAAAATAATCGAACAACAAAAGCCGGAAATTGTATTGCTGGGTGCTTCCCCGGTAGGAAGAGATTTGGCGCCGCGTGTAGCTTCCAATTTGCAATGCGGCCTTACGGCTGATTGCACCAGCCTTGAAATCGGCGATCATTATGATAAAAAAGAGAAAAAAGAGTACCATAATCTCTTATACCAAATCAGACCGGCTTTTGGCGGAAATATCATAGCTACGATCATCAATCCCGAAACCCGCCCGCAAATGGCTACAGTCAGGGAAGGGGTAATGAAAAGAGAAAAGGTGAAAAATCCCCCGGATATGAAGATCGAAACCCTGAATGCTGATGATTACCTGGGCAAGGAAGATGACAGGGTGGAAATTATTGAACGCCACATTGAAGAACAAAAAATTAATATAAAAAACTCACAAGTACTTGTATCAGGAGGGTACGGTGTGGGTTCTAAAGAAAATTTTACCTTACTTCATGACTTGGCGGAGGTCCTGGGTGGCGATGTGGCTGCCTCAAGGGCCGCTGTCGACGCGGGTTTTGCCGAGCATGACCGGCAAGTGGGTCAAACCGGCGTAACGGTTCGCCCGAAATTGTATATCGCGTGTGGAATTTCCGGTGCTGTGCAACACAGAGCCGGTATGGAGCAATCTGCCAAAATTATATCCATCAATACCGATCCGCATGCTCCTATTAACCAAATCGCGGATTATGCAATAAACGGGGACGTAGAAACGGTGATACCCAAAATGATCAAACATTACAAAAAGAATACGAAGTAGCGGTTTTAAACTCGAATACTATGGCTAATTTTTATACTGAAAATAAAAACCTGAAATTTCATCTTAACCATCCGGATATGCGCCGCATTGTCTCCATCAGGGAGAATGATTTTGAAGATAGAGATAAGTATGAATTTGCTCCGATGGATTACGAGGATGCGATTGATTCTTATGAAAGGATCCTGGAAGTGATGGGGCAGCTCAGTGCCGAGGTGGTGGCAAATAATGCGGAATCGGTTGATCAGGAAGGGGCTAAAATTATTAATAACGAAGTACACTATGCCGCAGGAACGAAAAAAAATCATGAAGCGTTGACGCAAGCAGGCCTGTATGGTGTTACTCTCCCCAGGAAATATGGGGGTTTGAATTTTTCCATCGTTCCCTATGTCGTTGCTGCTGAACTGGTAGCTCGTGGTGATGCCAGCTTTGCAAATATCTGGGGATTGCAGGATTGTGCTGAAACCATCAATGAATTTGCCTCCGATGATCTCAAAGAAAAATATCTTCCGATGATCAACCAGGGCTATACGGCCGCCATGGACCTTACTGAACCGGATGCGGGGTCGGACCTGCAAAAAGTACAGCTTAAGGCAACATACGATGAGGAGACAGATACGTGGTATCTCAACGGGGTGAAGCGCTTTATAACTAACGGTGATGCTGATGTTTCGCTTGTTCTGGCCCGATCGGAAGAAGGAACATCCGACGCCAGGGGGTTATCGTTGTTTTTGTATGATAAAAAGCATCAAGCCAGGCAGGTACGACGTCTTGAGAATAAACTGGGCATTAAAGGCTCTCCCACCTGTGAATTAGTTTTTAAGGATGCTCCCGCCACGCTGATAGGTAATGAGCGAATGGGCTTGATAAAATATGTGATGTCGCTGATGAATTCGGCTCGCCTTGGTGTGGGAGCCCAATCGGTCGGAATCGCCGAAGCTGCCTACCGGGAAGCTGAAAACTATGCCAGGGAGAGGGAGCAGTTCGGGAAAACTATCAATAATTATCCGGCTATTTATGAAATGCTCACCTCCATGAAAGTACGCATTGATGCGATGCGGACGCTGCTGTATGAAACGGCTCGTTCGGTGGACCTTTATAAGAGTTATAGTCAGCTTGCGGATAAAAGGGCCTTAACCAAAGAGGAAAAACAAGAGCAAAAAAAGGTCATGCGTAAAGCGGATATGCTTACGCCACTGCAAAAACTTATGAACAGTGAATACTGCAACCAAATTGCCTATGATTCGCTCCAGGTTCACGGGGGAAGCGGATATATGAAAGATTTTCCCATCGAACGTATTTACCGGGATGCCCGTATTACAAATATCTATGAGGGTACCTCACAACTCCAGGTAGTGGCCGCTTCTAAGGGTGTCAGTAATAAATCTTATTTGAATTTAATCAGGGAGTATGAAGCCATTGAAGTAACACCTGACCTCGAATACCTCAGGAAAATTTTGGCAAAAATGACCCAGCAATATGAAAAAGTTATCAATCGCATTATGGAAGAGGAAGATAACGAATTCTTCGAATTTCATTCCAGGAGATTAGTGGAGATAGCAGCCAATATCATAACAGGTCATTTACTTCTTTTGGATGCCAATAGGGATAATTCCTACAAGCGTTCAGCTGATCTGTTTATAAAAATGGCCAGGGCTGAAAATATTAGTAAAGTAGGATTTATTAATAATTTTACCCAACAGGATATGAGCTCTTTTAAGTTTTAACAATTTAGTTAAGCCTTCTAGAGGTAATGACGAGATTCCTCCTTCTCATGTTTCGCTTCTAATGATTATAGAGAATGCAAACACCTGATAGTGTGAAACATGAGTCGTCGGAATGACTTGATTTTGAGTGCAATAGGGAAAAGGGCGCGCTGACGCCATAAAAAAAACGCAAAGATGTCAGCGCGCCCTTTTCCCTTGTATCGCCCCCAATGCCCGTCATTCCGACGACTGGAATTGCGCTTTTACAAACTTTGACTTTTTTATTATAGATTGAAGCACAATGAAAGGAGGAGGAATCTGATTATTCCATAGCAAAAGTCATTTGAAATTCCTAACTAGCTGGTTGGCCAATTATGGCCGTTTTAGTATTTTCATTTGAACACTCCAGGTTAAAAAAAAAGCGACTTAACTTAAAAAAGCCGCTTTTTTTTTATTACTGTTTGTTATTGTTTATCCTCGGAGGCTTGCTGTTTCTCAGGAAGTTCCTGGTCTTTCTTCGCTACGGCCTGCGGTTTCTTCCTGGTTATTGACAATTCGCTCTTGTCTTCTGCAACATCCACAACAAATATCTCGCCTTGTTGCATTTCGGCCTGGATAATATTATCAGCCAGCTGGTCTTCTATATACTTTTGAATAGCCCGTTTCAACGGACGTGCTCCATAACGCTGGTCATATCCCTTTTCCAGGAGGAAATCCTTAGCTTTATCAGTAACTTCAAGCTTATAGCCCAAGTCTTCAATACGACTATAGACATCCGTCAGTTCAATATCGATAATTTGATGCAGTGCCTCTCGCTCCAGCGAATTAAAGATGACCACATCATCGATACGGTTTATAAATTCCGGATCAAAGGTCTTCTTCATAGCATTTTCCAATACTCCTTTTTCGTGGGCAGCTTTGTTCTGCTGACGAGCGGATGTATTGAAACCAACTCCCTGGCCGAAATCTTTCAGTTCTCGTGAACCGATATTTGATGTCATGATAACAATGGTGTTTTTGAAATCTACTCGTCTTCCGAAACTATCCGTAAGAACACCATCATCCATGATCTGCAGCAATAGATGATAAACATCCGGGTGCGCCTTTTCAATTTCATCAAGAAGGATGATAGAGTAGGGCTTTCGCCGAACTTTTTCCGTTAGCTGGCCGCCTTCTTCGTATCCGACATATCCCGGGGGAGCCCCGACCAGTCGCGATACAGCGAATTTTTCCATATATTCGCTCATATCCACACGAATCATGGCCTCTTCCGTATCAAACAGGTACTTGGCCAATACTTTGGCAAGGTGAGTCTTGCCGACACCTGTAGGACCAAGGAATATAAAGCTACCAATCGGTTTCTTCGGATCTTTCAATCCGGCGCGATTACGACGAATAGCTTTTACAATATTCTTAATCGCAGTATCCTGTCCCACAACTGACTTCTTAAGCTCATCCTCCATGTGAAGCAGCCGCTCACTCTCATTCTTCGCAATACGCTGCACCGGAACACCCGTCATCATAGCAATGACTTCTGCTATATGTTCCTCTGTAACCGGCTCCCGATGAATCTTCGACTCTTCTTCCCATTTTCTCTTTTCGGATTCAAGCTGTTCATGCAGCGTTCGCTCCTGGTCCCGGTAATTGGCAGCCAATTCGAACTTTTGACCGCTGATGGCCTGAGTCTTCTTTTCCTTGGTTTCTTCTATCTGATTTTCAATCTGGATGATTTCCTTCGGTACATGAATGTTGTTAATATGTACCCTGGCTCCGGCCTCATCCAGCGCATCAATAGCCTTATCGGGTAAGAAACGATCCGACATGTATCTTTCTGTCAGTTTGACACATGCATCAATAGCTTCCTGGCTATACTTTACAAGGTGATGATCTTCGTATTTTTCCTTGATGTTGTTTAGAATCTCTTTGGTTTCGTCAACCGTCGTGGCATCGACAATCACTTTTTGAAACCGCCGGTCGAGGGCGCCGTCTTTTTCTATGTATTGCCGGTACTCATCGAGAGTGGTCGCACCGATGCATTGAATTTCTCCCCGTGCCAAAGCAGGTTTGAACATGTTGGAGGCATCAAGTGACCCGGCTGCATTACCTGCTCCGACAATAGTATGAAGCTCATCGATAAACAGGATAATGTTGGGATTTTTCTCCAACTCGTTGAGAACCGCTTTCATGCGTTCTTCAAACTGACCACGGTATTTTGTTCCTGCTACCAAACTGGCTAGATCGAGTGTAAAGATACGCTTACTGAAAAGCGCTCTTGATACTTTTCGCTCTACAATCCGTATAGCAAGACCCTCAGCCAGTGCTGACTTCCCTACACCGGGTTCACCTATCAGTATGGGGTTGTTTTTCTTTCTGCGGCTGAGTATCTGGGCGATTCGCTCCAGTTCTTCGCCTCGACCTACGATGGGGTCCAATCTTTTATCTTCGGCTGCTTTCGTCAAATCCCGTCCGAAGTTGTCAAGGACGGGCGTCTTGGACTTGGGATCGCCCATCTTTTTCATATTACCACCAAAACTTTTCCCTTCTTCCGGATCATCCCCGGCGTCACCCATTTCTGAGCGTGGCGATTCCGATTCGGAAATTTCGTCATCTTCTTCCTGGCTGGAGGTGATGGTTTGTAGTTTATCCTTCACGTCCGTATAATTTATACCAAACTTACCTAATGTTTGAGTAGCCAAATTATCCTTGTCTTTAAGGATAGCCAGCAACAAATGCTCCGTCCCGATCAGCTCACTCTTAAAAAGCTTAGCCTCTAAGAAAGTGATCTTCAATGCCTTTTCGGCTTGTTTTATAAGTGGTATTTGTTCTCCTTTCGTGTATTCCGATTCTTCAGGTTGCCTAATAGCTTCTTCTATTCTCGACTTCACCTGGCCTAGTTCTACTTCCAGATAATTCAGGATTCGTACAGCGGTGCCGCTCTCCTGCCTGATTATTCCCAGAAGTAAATGCTCAAGTCCTATGTAATTGTTTCCAAGCCGTAAAGCTTCTTCACGACTGTAACTCAATACATCCCTGGCGCTCTGTGAAAATTTTGCTTCCATGTATTA
Organism: Bacteroidales bacterium; assembly: GCA_021740175.1. Classification (GTDB taxonomy): domain Bacteria; phylum Bacteroidota; class Bacteroidia; order Bacteroidales; family JAIPAH01; genus JAIPAH01. The sequence continues at coordinate 5,379 of JAIPAH010000069.1, read as the reverse complement.
CCTCACAAATATTGTGGTTTAACATTCTAATCCGTTTCTTTTAACTTCTATACGCCTTTATTAGCTTGTTGTACAATAACAAAGGTATATTTAATATGTTCAATATCCAAAGAGAGCCAAAATTTTTGTGGTTCTCTCTCATTATTTTTTACAAATATAATGCCTAATAATAAACTATGATATTTTTTCCGGGAAATTATACACAGGTTCATGTTAGCAATTATTAGCAAATAAAGGGGGAGGATATGTTTAAGTTTATTGTATTTTATGTATCTTTGTGCTTTGCGGCATATAAAGTTAAGATGCTAATAATGAAGGAAATAAGATAAGTGAAGAATTATGAACGAGGGTCAGAAGATTTTTAAGGTTGATATTGAAAAACAAATGAAATCCGCTTACATCGATTATTCGATGTCAGTGATTGTTTCAAGAGCTTTACCTGATGTACGTGATGGATTTAAACCGGTCCATCGCAGGGTATTATACGGAATGACAGAATTAGGGGTATATTCCAACAAACCCTATAAGAAATCAGCCAGGATAGTGGGGGAAGTGTTGGGTAAATTTCATCCCCACGGTGATAGTTCCGTTTACGACACAATGGTCAGGATGGCTCAGCCCTGGGCGTTAAGGTATCCGCTGGTCGACGGGCAGGGAAACTTCGGCTCGGTTGACGGCGATAGTCCCGCAGCCATGAGGTATACAGAGGCAAGACTTCAGAAAATTTCCGAAGAGATGACTTCCGATATCAATAAAGATACGGTGGACTTTCAGAACAATTTTGATGATACCCTGACGGAACCTACTGTATTACCCACCCGTATTCCCAACCTTTTGGTTAACGGGGCAGCTGGTATTGCCGTCGGTATGGCGACCAATATACCCCCGCACAATCTTAGCGAAGTGATTGATGGTATTACTGCTTATATTGATAACCGGGAGATCACTATTCCCGAATTGATGAAGCACATCAAAGGCCCGGATTTCCCCACCAATTGCACGATTTACGGCTATGAAGGGGTCAAAAGTGCCTATGAAACAGGCAAAGGGCGTGTTGTCATGCGGGGCGTCTCCAAAGTAGAAGAAACCAAATCCGGGAAAGAGAAAATCATTGTTACCCACATCCCCTACATGGTCAACAAGGCTGAAATGATCAAAAAAACAGCCGACTTGATCAATGATAAAAAAATTGAAGGTATAACGGATATCAACGACGAATCAGACCGCAATGGAATTCGCGTGGTTTATGACCTGAAGAAAGATGCCAATACGAGTGTAGTGCTTAATAAGCTCTACCAATTGACCCCCTTACAATCCACTTTCAGTGTAAACACCATTGCCTTGGTACAGGGCAGGCCGCAGCTACTTAATCTAAAAGACCTGATTTATCATTTCGTGGAACACCGCCATGAAATTGTTATCCGAAGAACGCGCTATGAACTCCGCGAAGCTGAAAAGCGGGCGCATATCCTGGAAGGCCTTATGGTAGCCCTGGATAACCTGGATGAGGTTATTGACTTGATACGCAATTCGAAAAATCCTGAAGCTGCGCAAAATGGTCTTATGGAGCAGTTCGAACTGTCCGAAGCTCAGGCAAAGGCCATCCTTGATATGCGGCTGCAAAAGCTTACCGGCCTGGAAAGGGATAAAGTAAAAGCCGAATACCAGGAGCTCAAAGAGAAGATTGATTACTATAATAAAGTCCTCGGCGACGAAGGACTCCGTATGGAAATTATCAAAGAAGAACTCAACGAAGTCAAAGAAAAGTATGGAGATGACAGCCGTAGTGAAATTGAATATTCCGCCGAAGATTTCAGGATTGAAGATACTATTCCTAATGAGGAAGTGGTAGTGACAATCTCCCACCTGGGCTATATTAAACGAACTCCGCTAACTGAGTATCGCCGCCAGAATAGGGGAGGAAAAGGTTTGAAAGGTTCTTCCACCCGCGATGATGACTTTGTCGAGTATCTTTTTGTTGCTACGAATCATAATTACATGCTCTTCTTTACCGAAAAGGGAAAATGTTTCTGGATGCGGGTTTTTGAAATCCCGGAAGGGACGCGCACAACCAAAGGAAGGGCTGTTCAGAACTTGATTAACATTGATAAAGAAGATACCATCAAGGCCTTTATTAATGTAAGTAACCTGGATAATGAAGATTATATCAATAATCATTATATTGTTTTCTCCACCCGTAAAGGCTTGATAAAGAAAACGCCGCTTGTCGCTTTTTCCCGCCCCCGTCAAAACGGGATAAATGCCATCACGATAAAAGAAGGGGATGAACTTTTGAATGCCCAGTTGACAAGTGGTAAAAGTAATATCCTTGTGGCTGCCCGCTCGGGAAAAGCTATTCGTTTCCACGAAAGCAAAGTGCGCCCGATGGGACGGAATGCTGCCGGCGTTAGAGGAATCTCCCTGTCATCGGATAAAGATCTGGTTGTCGGGATGATATGTCTTGAGTCAGAGTCATCCGACATCCTGGTGGTTTCAGAGAAAGGCTTCGGAAAGCGTTCTGCTTTAGCCGATTACCGCGAAACCAATAGGGGAGGAAAAGGCGTTAAAACGTTGAACATTACTAAAAAAACCGGTAATCTTATATCCATAGATAGCGTGACCGATAATGATGATTTAATAATTATTAACAAAAGTGGGGTTATGATACGCATGGCTGTAGAAAAACTTCGTGTTGTAGGTCGTGCCACTCAGGGAGTAAAACTAATCAAAATGAAGGAAGGGGACGAAATTGCAGCCATTGCTAAGGTGGAACTGCATGGGGAAGAGGAAAACACCGGAAACACCGGCTCCGCGAATGTTGAAGAGAATACTGATAATCAGAATCCTTCCGGTAATGAGGAACCCCAGCAACAGAATTAAACCCGGTTTTTGGCAAATATTTTGTCTTTAATTAAGATGAATTTTTATTTTTGTCCGAGTGATAATGAAACATATTAAATAAACGTAAAAACAATATTTGTGATGAAAAAAATTGCAATTTTATTAGCGATGGTCATAGGAGGCATTGCATTTGCACAGGGGCAGAGTCATAAAGTCGTAAGTGCATACAATTACCTGCGAAAGGAGAAACTCAAAAAAGCGATGGAAGCCATAGAGGAAGCTAAAGATCACAAAAACACAGAAAATGAGGCCAAGACATGGTATTACAGGGGAAACGTTTATCTGGCTCTCCAATCCACCCAGAAAGAAGAGTATAAAGATCTTGTGGAGGGAGCTTTAGATTCGGCCTTTTACTCCTATAAAAAAGCCTTGAAATTGGATGAAAAAGACAAATTTACAAGTGATATCAATGACCGTATTAAGTTTGTCAGTGAGCAATATTTCAACAATGGAGTCACCAGTTACAAATCCAAGGATTATGAAGGGGCTATGAAAGGCTTTGTCAGGGCGGCTAAAATTAATGAAAAATACAGGGATAGAATTGATACAGCTGCTTTTTATTATGCCGGAAATAGTGCAGACCTGGCAGGAGATAAAGAAAAAGCTTTGAAGTACTACAAAAAGGCCAAAGAGTACAAGTTCGATAATCCGCGCATATACTCTTCTCTCTCGCGGCTTTATGCGGCAAAAGGCGATACCGCTAAAGCTTTTGAGGTTGTCAAAGACGGAAAAAACAGGTATCCGAACGATTACGACATGACTGTCACTGAAACGAATCTTTACCTGGCTAAAGGCGAAACGGAAAAAGCCCTGGATAACCTCAAGGTTGCTGTGAAACAAGATTCTACGAATCCTCAATTATGGTTTGCTGCGGGGGTTAACTATGAAAAGATGATGAAGGAACAAGATGCGGATTCCGTTAAGCAAACCTTCATGGAAGAAGCTGTGAAGTCATACAAAAAGGCCATTGAACTGGATAGCAATTATTACGAACCGGTGTTTAACCTGGGCGCTATCTATGTAAACAGGGCATCGGAACTTCAAAAAATTGCCAATGATCTTCCGTTGGATGCCAAGAAAAAATATGACTCATTGAAAAAACAGGCTGACAGTTTGCTCAAAAGAGCTATGCCGAATCTTGAAAATGCAAAGGAGATCAAACCCAACGATTTAAAAACCCTGCAATCTTTGAAAGAAATTTATGCCAGGCTTAACGAAACGGAAAAATTGAAGGAAGTGACTAAGGAAATTAAGGAACTTACGGATAGTTCTCCTGAATAAAAAAGAAACAGGGTCTAAGAATAAAAAAAGCCGCTTTCGGAAATTCGAAAGCGGCTTTTTTTATTTATTACTTGTTATAAATAGATATTTTAAGTTGGATTATGAGAAGTAGGGTAGCAATGCCATTATTCTTGTGGATAGATTTGATAATCAATTTGAATTGTATAATTTCTATTTAACATAATATAAATTATAGGACAAATGTTGGTATTTTTCCTTCTCAAGTGCAGTGTGACTCGTCCGAAATCCAAAGTTCAGGTTATTGATGTTTTTTCCCAGCATCCATATTGCAGGCCATGTCCCCACGCCCGTGGGAAGTTTGGCTTTTACCTCTACCTTGCCGTAGGTAAATGCGAACTTGGAATTCAGCCGTGCGGAAGTATAATTTTTAGTATGGCCCTGGTCGGTGTAGGTTTCTTTTTTGGCAATGATTTTTAAAACGCTGTCATCAACCATAGCGTTATCGGTGCGGTCGGTATAATGTTGGATTTCGTTGTTGAACCAGCTATCACCCGAGGGCAATTTGGTTTGATGAAACCATTTGTCCGGGTTTATGGCTCCGTCGGTGTTGAACTCGTCAGCCCACACCAGGCTATATTCATCAGGATCACCTTCAGCACCCTCATCATATTTAAAGTCGTCAATACCATTTTGAGCGGTGGAGGTAAAAGAGAAGAATGATGCGATTATAAAAATCAGGGCGAATTTCAAATATCTTTTCATTGGTGCTGTGTGTTATAAGTTCCTATAAACAATTTATTTGTGAGTCAAGTCCTGGCTTTGTGCTATTATCAGTAATCAGCTTATATTTTACGTTGTAAAAATATATTTTCTTGTTTGACTATGGGGTCAAAATTAAGAAATATTTTGCCTTGGCGGGATGGCATTGTGCCGGGAATTATGCCTATATGCAGTGGGAAATACCCCAGGCTAAAAAGGTTTGTGATTTTATGGGGAAACCTCCTGGCTACTGATGTGAAGATAGGAATAAGGTTTTTGAAAATTGACATTGTGGAGGAGCGTGTGAGGTGAATGTTGCTTCGCTTAGCATCATTGGTGTAAATGAGGATGCCCCCGCCCGAATGTACTGACATTCGGGCGGTACGGGCGGGTCTCACTTCGTTCGAGGCAAATTGCCTTTAGAGGAGGCGGAGAAAAGCCCCGCAAAAAACGCCCGAGTGGGCAGCGTTTTTTGCG
>JAIPAH010000001.1 GCA_021740175.1 Bacteroidales bacterium | reverse complement strand
AAACAAAAGTGGCTGGATTGGGACCGGGAATATAAGCCCGTTTGGGATAAGGGATTTTCTATCCAGACCACCTTACAAATTCCGGAATCCTTCTCTCCTGAAGTGTGGAATACCCCGGTTGAGTCGGCTTATAATTACGGTAAAGCATACGGACAATATTTCGGCTCGAATAATCCTATGCTAGTGGAAGCTGCTGAAATCGGGAATGAACCGTGGAAATACGGGCCGCAATTCTATAAAAAAATATTTAATGGTATGAGCCGGGGATTGAAGGAATCTTCTCCCCGTATGACCGTTTTACCCTGCGCGCTATCGGCCAATAAACAACGTCCTCATCTTGATAATTATGCCGGGGATTGGTTAAATGCCGGGATGAAGGAGCGGATAGACGCACTGAACACCCATTTATACAGCTTTACCAATAATGACCGGGGAGAAGCTGTGGCCGTACACCCGGAACACCCCGAATCAGAAATGCGGGGGATTCTCAACATGCTCAAATTCCGCAACAGCAACATGCCGGGGAAACCGGTCCATATTACAGAATGGGGCTGGGACGCTTCTTCAGGAGCAATGGATTGCACCCATAACGAATGCGTTACCGAAGAAGCCCAGGCGGCTTATGCAATAAGGGCATTGCTGATGTTTTACCGGCTGAATGTAGAGAAGGTTTTCTGGTATTTTTTCTCGGATGAGGACAAGCCCTCGCACCGCTTTACACGCTCGGGATTGCTCACCTCGCCTCAAAACGGTCTGAAGCCTAAAAAATCATGGCATGCCGTCAAATCTCTCATCCTGGAAGTCGGTGATAAGTTTCTGTACGATATTAGCGAAAATAATTCCGGAGCCTGGATATACCATTTCAAAGACTCATCGGAAACCCCATCTTATTTAGTCTTATGGCTGCCCGAAAAACACCGGCCTCAGCTAAGAAAAGAAATCACCTTCACAACCCGGCGAAAGATAAAGAGAGCGTTTCTGCCCAATGCCGTAGAGGAACCCATTCCTTATACCTCAAAAGGAGGGAACCGATACAGCATCAAGGTCGGAACCTATCCGGTGATAGTGGAATTGAAGTAGATCAATTATGGTGATTCCGGTTCTCTTTTATCGGACGCTGCCGTAATTCAAGCTCACGCGCAAGTTTTTCGCGTACGGATGATTCTGGCGTCTATGGCGCCCTGGCAAGACGTTGATTTTTTTACAGCGCTCAAGCCCCAATATGGACGTTACAGACGCCAGGAATATTGCCGCACTTCAAAGACACGCGGTAACTAAACTCACAAAAGGAGGTTACAAACCTCCCCTTTTCATCAGGGTCTTTTTGATTCTAAATCTGTCTATTTTCATTTTAATTCCTTTTGCCGCTTCGTTCTACGCCTTGAGTTACGGTAACGGATTTCATATCATAATAGGATATTAAGCAACTTTTACTCTTAAATTCCCTGAATAGAAGTTGCTGAATATCAGAGATTTTTGTTTTTTAATTGGACTTTACCAAGTTACTTTAACGGTAAATAGTTACCTTTTTGGAGGGCCTTTCGGAATCCCGAACCAAGTCGATAATTGGCCGTTAGGCGTCCATGTCCGAAAAAGAAAAGTGACAGTTAACAATAGATTTTTGGATATGATATTTTCAGGTACTATACAAACCCGAAATATTTTTATGTAAAAATAAAGATTAACAACACTTGCCACGTAGAATGACGCTTTCTAAAAACAAAAACGGGCCCTGGAAACCAAGACCCATATTAACCCAGTAAGATTGGGAAATCCACCATTTATTAATTTCCTATTTTCTTAATTTTCCTCAATCCTTCCTTCAGTGGATTGGGTTTTCGTTTGGCTTTGTGTGCGGTAGAGTAATATTCAATCTCCGACCATGAGTTTCGCCATTTATCCGTTTGATCCACTTTTCTTCCTAGTCCGCCGCTGTTAGCGACTTCATACATAGTACCTGAACCGGTGGATTTTTCATAAAACAATAGCATATCCTTACCGCCGGCCCGGTAATACTCTATGTCTGACCAGGTCTTTCTCCAGTTATTTGTTTCAGTGACTTTTCTACCCAAACCGCCATTATCGGCTATTTCGTACATAGCTGCATAGCCCTTGGAGCTTTCATAGAACAACAGCATATCCTTGCCGCCGGCGCGGTAATATTCAATATCAGTCCAGGTCTTTCTCCAGTTGTTCGTTGCACCAATTTTTCGCTCCAGGCCACCATTATCGGCAAGTTTATACATGGCTGCCGAACCGGTCGATCCCTGATAAAACAACATCAAGTCGTGTCCGTTTACGCTATAATATTCAATGTCGGTCCACGAATTTCTCCAGCTGCTGGTTTGATTTACTTTATTTCCCAGGGTACCATCACTGTCTATTTCATACATTTTGGCCGAACCGGATGAGTTTTCGTAGAATAACTTCAGGTTTTTACCGCCTGCTGTGTAATACTCAATATCTGACCAGGTACTTCTCCAGCCATTAATTGCTCCCTTGTGGTTTCCCAATCCTCCATGCGATGCTATGGTGTACATGGAGCCGGACCCAGTAGGGGCCTCGTAGAATAACATGTAGTTGTTTTGTGAAAATGTACTTGCTGCAATAAAAAGTAACACAAATGTGATCCATTCTTTTAATTTCATAATCATATAGTTTATAGTTTATCAATCACCTACTCTTTTCGATTTTCGGTATCCTCGTTTGATTTGTATCAAATTTGAATTACCGCCTCTGGTTTTTATCCTTCGGAAAAGCGATAAAACCCTCATCTTGGTAGTTGCATTGAATCTCAGAATTGAAATTTTTTTTACTAATTTTTAGGGAAAGATCGATACGTTGAATAGCTTTGATCAGCAGCTTTATCGAAGAGGCTATCAAAAAAGACTATTCAACAAGGTATGCTAAAAATCCGTCTTCACCCCATTCCGAAAGCTTTCGGAACTAGAAGGAGTCCTGATTTTCAGCAACTTCTCCCTTTAGGGTTCAGGTGAAAATTTGCTGAAAATAGCATTTGTGACCTTTTGGAGAATCTCCAAAAATACAAAGCATAGCTCACACGAGTGTCCCTGTGTTTTTCAAATTCTTTACGGAATGTAGGGAAATCCTGTAACAGCATCTATTATTGAAATCTCATAATCCAAACCTATATAAGGATCCGAAAATATTCTACCGGCCAACCCAAAATATGTTAAACATTTTTGTAGACCTTTTATCTTATTCGAGGTAAAATCATTATAAACAATAGCCATTGAGGTTATACTTATTAATACCGATCACCAAATATACGCCAGAGCAAATTGGGAGTGTCTTCTTGAGCAATAATATTTATCAGTATGTCAGTGCTTTATGGGGGTTGGCAAAATTTCTGTCTCTGTATATGAAAGAACAACACCGGAAATTTATCCTTAAAGGAAGAGAACGTTGTATTTTTTACCGGAGATTAAACACCTAAACACATACGCACTTAAACACTGACTCCCAACCATTCACTCATGCATTCCTCCAACTCTACAACTCCTTCATCAAGTTGGCCATCTCAATGGCTGACATGGCAGCATCGAAGCCTTTGTTGCCTGATTTGCTTCCGGCACGCTCGATGGCTTGCTCAAGGGTATCGGTAGTGATAATTCCATAAATCACGGGCTTTTCAGTTTCGAGCCCTACCTGGGCGACCCCTTTCGTTACTTCGTTAGCAATAAAATCAAAGTGGGGTGTTGAGCCGCGAATAACCGCTCCCAGGGTAATGACCGCATCATATTTCCCACTTGTAGCCATCTTTTTAGCCATCAGGGGAATTTCGTAGGAACCCGGAACCCATGCGACTTCCACATCTTCCCCGGAGGTTTCGTGACGGTGTAGCGCATCCATGGCTCCATCAAGTAGTTTACCGCTAATGAATTCGTTAAAGCGGCTGACAATAATACCAACCTTTAATCCCTTGCCTGATAGTTTTCCTTCTATTGTTCTCATGTTTAATGATTTTTTCGATTAATCCTTTAACTGATGTGTATTGAATTGTTTAACATGAAGCATATGCCCCATTTTCTCCATCTTTGTGGACATGTAATATTCGTTCTTTTCGTTGCAGGTCATTTCAATAGGCAACCTTTCCACAACCTCAAGATTATAACCTTTCAAGCCCTTAATTTTCAGGGGATTGTTGGTCATGAGTCGCATTTTGTGCACCCCGATATTAGCCAGTATTTCCGCGCCGATACCATATTCCCTGAGATCGGCTTTAAACCCGAGCATATGGTTGGCTTCCACGGTGTCGAAACCCTGGTCCTGCAATGAGTAGGCTTTAAGCTTGTTAATCAGGCCAATTCCCCGGCCTTCCTGGCGCAGGTAAACCACCACACCTTTACCGGCCTCTTCGACCCGCTGCATAGCTTCATGGAGCTGGTCGCCACAATCGCATCTGAGCGATCCTAAAGCATCCCCGGTCAGGCATTCTGAATGTACCCGAACCAACACTTCGTCGTCGGGTTGAATCTCCCCTTTCACCATGGCAAGGTGATGTTCCCCGGTTTTTTTGCTCTCAAAACCTATTGCCCTGAAGTTGCCGTGCTTAGTGGGCAAATCGGTTTCCGTAACCCGTTTCACAATACTTTCCTGAGCCCGGCGATATCGAATCAAATCCTCGATGGTAATAACTTTTAAATTAAATTTTTCGGCAAAATCCATCAGATTAGGCACCCGCGCCATTGTACCGTCATCATTCATCACTTCACAAATCACTCCGGCGCGCTGATACCCGGCAAGTTCGGACAAATCAGCCGCAGCCTCGGTGTGCCCGGCTCTTTCCAGTACGCCATATTTTTTGGCAGCCAATGGAAAGATGTGTCCGGGTTTTGTAAAATCTTCCGGACCTGCCTCATGGTCAACCAACTTTTTAATGGTATGAGCCCGTTCAAAAGCTGAAATGCCGGTGCTGCAATCCGCAGCATCCACCGAAACAGTAAATGCCGTCTGCTTTTTATCGGTGCTGTTATGAACCATCATATCTATATCAAGTTCGTCCAGTCGTTTTTTATCGACCGGAGAACATATCAACCCTCCTGCCTGCTTAGCCATAAAAGTTATTGCTTCAGGGGTCACCCTGTCAGCAGCCATAACCAGGTCTCCTTCATTCTCGCGGTTCTCATCATCCACAACAATCACCATTTTCCCCTGTCTGATATCTTCTATGGCTTCTTCTATTGTATTAAATTGTGTCATCTCCACCTATTTACAAATAACCGTTTTCTTTAAGATAATCCATTGTAATATCTTTCTTTGGCTCTTCCTTAAAAGTCAGAAAGCGTTCTATATATTTTGCTGTCATATCACATTCAATATTCACCTCATCGCCTTTTTTGCGGTAGGCAAGCGTTGTTTCCCGCAATGTATGCGGAATCACGGAGACAGTAAAGCTATCCTTACTTACATCCACAACCGTCAGCGAAATCCCGTCGATGCCTACAGAACCTTTGGGAATCAGATACCGGATAAAATCATTCGCTAGTGAAACTGTATACCAGACAGCATTTTCCTCCTGATCGACCGACTGAATAATTCCTTTGCTATCCACATGTCCGCTCATCATATGTCCTCCCATGCGGTCACCCACTCTCAAGGCGCGTTCCAAGTTAACGGGCGCACCTGCATGCAGATTCCCGAGATTCGAGCGGCTCATGGTCTCAGGCACTGCTTCCACGGTAAATCCACTTACATCATACGCCGTAACCGTCAGGCATACGCCGTTGATCGATACACTGTCCCCTGTCTTCAAATCTGCAGGAACCACCCGTGAATTAATCCGTATCTGCGCGGAATTCACCCCGCTTTGAACCGTTTCTACACTTCCTATATCTTCTATAATTCCCGTAAACATTATTGCTTCACTTTTCCACGAATCATAAAATCATTCTCGATAGCCATGGTTTTTACATCCGTCAATTCTATAGCATCTTTCATCAAGTCTACTCCTTTTCCGGAAACCGGAGTTTTCGAATTCTCCCCTCCCACTATTTTGGGAGCGATAAAAGCAAACACTTCATCCACCAATCCTGCTTCTATCATGGAAAAATTGAGTGTACTGCCTCCTTCAAGCAATACTCCATCAATATTCATCTTACCCAATTCCTCCATCAACACCTGTAGATCGACCATTCCCTGTTTCTGAGGGAGAACGACAGTATCTATTCCCTCTTTATTGAAAATCTCCCGCTTTTCGGGGGAAGTTTTTTCTGTGAATACCAGAACTGTCCTTGCCTGTTCCTTACTGTTGACTACATAAACGTCCGTAGGCGTCCTGCCCGAGGGATCCACCACAATCCTTACCGGGTTACGTTTCTCCCCCTCCTTGCGGGTTGTAAGACTGGGATCGTCGGCAATAACGGTATTTACTCCTACCATAATCCCGGCATACTCATCACGCAGCTCATGTACCAATGAACGAGCTTTTTCGCCGGTAACCCATTTGGAATCTCCCACTCGTGTAGCAATCTTGCCGTCAAGTGTCATAGCCGTCTTCATGGCAACAAAGGGAAGGCCGGTACTCATATATTTGATAAAGACCCGGTTTAAATCCTCTGCTTCTTTTTGCAAAACCCCTTCAAGGACTTCAACCCCCCCTTTTTTCAGGATTTCAATTCCTTCACCGCTTGTTTCCGGATTCGGATCACGCATGGATAACACTACCCTGCTCACCTTCGTTTCCACCAATCTTTCGGCACAAGGGGGTGTTTTGCCATAGTGGGCACATGGTTCCAGGTTCACGTAAACCGTTGACCCTTCAACACTCTCGGTGGCATTGTTAAGGGCATCCACTTCCGCATGATTGCCTCCGAAGTAATGGTGATAACCTTGGGCAATAACCCGGTCATTTTTAACGATTACCGCCCCTACCAGTGGATTGGGATTCACTTTACCGACACCGCGACGGGCCAGCTCAAAAGTTCTCTGTATGTATTTTTCGTCTTGTGCCATAACAAAAAAGCCCTGAAAGAACCGGTATTCTAGTCAGGGCTTAACTCCTATTTCTCGTAGTCGGGTTGTATTTAATACACCCATTTTCCTTATGTTCGAAAAATATTCGTTTCTTCTCCCATCCAGACTATACTGTCGGCAACGGAATCGCACCGTCTCAATCCCGGAAAAACCGGGAGTCGCGGACTTTACCGCCGGTCGGGAATTGCACCCTGCCCTGAAGAAACATTCGGTCTAAGAACTCGTCAAAAATAACGAATATTTCAATTTTTTGTTCGATGTATAACAATTTAGAATCAATCTATGGTTGGCGTTTCAGAACGAATGGAAGCGTGCCGGTTATGCTTATCTCATTTGGTGATACTTTCGCGTGAAAAGCTAAAACTTCCACGCCGATTCCATACGCCTCCTCCAGCTTTTTAGCATAATCCGGGTCAATCTCCCATGCAGGTGAAAAATATTGCACATCACTTCGCTGAATTACATAAAACATAACAGCACGCAACCCTCGCTCCCGGATTTTAATCAATTCGTCCAGGTGTTTTTGACCGCGTGATGTGATTGCATCAGGGAATAAAGCATATGCTCCTTCTCTCATAGTGACATTCTTCACCTCAACGAAACATCGCTCCTTTTCATTTTCGGCATAAACATCAATTCGACTTTGTCCCGTTTTCACCTCTTTCTGAACGCTTGTATATCCCTTCAATTCATCTATTTGGCCATCCCGGATTGCTTCGTAGGCAAGGGTATTGGGATGGTTAGTATTGATTCCTACCCAATCACCGTTAATCTCAATCATTTCCCACGTATATTGGGTTTTTCGGTCCGGGTTTCCATGATAAGTCAAATAAACTTCAGCACCTTCTTCCAGAGCGGTCTTCATCGACCCGGAATTTGTGCAGTGAGCCGTCACAATTTCTCCGTTATCCAGCTCTACATCTGCAAGGAAGCGTTTGTAGCGTTTAAGGAGCCGGCCGTGTACGAGATCATTACTGAATTTCACTATTTTCGGCTTTTTTGATTATAGGAAAATAATATCGTTTTTAAAACAGGATAAAGCAAGCTTTGTTTGCCGGGATATTAGAGTTCATTATCAAATAATTTTCATCTTTCCATAAAAAACCAAATCTTTGCCCAAAGCAATAAAATCACAATCCATGAAAAGTACCACCAATATCAAAGGCGCCATGCAGGTGGAACTTCCCATAAAAATTTACGGGTACGACATAGATGTCATGGGAATCGTTCACAACATCGTATACATAAAATGGTTTGAGCATCTCAGGCAGGAATTCCTCGACCAATACTGGCCGCTGGAGCATATGCTTCAACAAGACCAGTCTCCTATCCTTCAAAAAACACAGGTAGAGTATAAAAAACCCCTGACAATCTATGACAAACCCACCGGTATTCTATGGGTAAGCAAAATCAAACGTGTCCGGTGGGCAGTGGATATCGAGATCGTTCAAAACGGGCAAATATACTGCACAGGGCAGCAGTCAGGATTTTTCTATGATCTTAAAGAGAAGCAACCGGTACTGATGCCGAAAGCGTTGGTAAATATGTATGAGCAGTTTCAGGAAGAAAACCAAAAGTAAATAACTAAAGTTTCACATTTCTTTTATAATCTTGAATAATAACCTTATATTAAGAGACTATTTTCATAATTTCTTTATTTTTACCCCCTTAAGAATAAGACCAATGAGGATAGTATTATTGATAGCGTTTTTGGGAGTATGGTCTGCATCAATTGTCGGACAGATAAAGACCACCGGATTGCCCTATATCCGGGATTATCCCAAATCGGATTATAAGGCAGGTACCCAAAACTGGGATATTTGCCAGGATGAGCGGGGCATAATGTACTTTGCCAACAACGACGGTGTATTGCAATACGACGGCGCTAACTGGCGGACCTACTCTTTAGCCAATAATTCTATCGTCAGAAATGTGGAAATATCAGAAGAGGGGACATTATATGCTTCAGGATTCAATGAATTCGGGTATTTCGAGGTGACTAAAAAGGGGGATCTTGAATACGTTTCCCTGATAAGGGAGCTGCCTGAAGAGTATAAAAACATGGAAGATGTTTGGCGTATTCATGAAACTTCTTCAGGGATAATTTTCCAATCCTTCAATTACGTCTTTGCTTATAAAAATGATACGGTCAAAGTGATTGCTTCCGGCGAAAATTTCGGATTTTCTTTTTATGTGGATGATCGGCTATTTGTGCATGATGAAAACGAGGGATTGAAAGAGCTTCGGGGTAATCATCTCTACCTGGTAAATGGGGGCCGGATTTTTCGCGATGATATGGAAATCTGGAGTATGCATGAATTTCAAAATGGTCAAATCCTGATTGGGACTCAGCAACACGGACTATACTTATATGACGGGTACGATATAAAACAATTTGAATGTCAGGCTAATAAAAAACTTTCCAAAAAGCAGGTCTTTTCTTCGGCAAAAATCGATTCAAATCATTTTGCTTATGGCACGATTCAGGATGGAGTGATTATTATCAATCAAAACGGAGAAGTGCTGCAACATCTAAACAAAGAAAAAGGGTTGTTAAATAACACGGTATTGCAGGTTTTCAAAGATCATAACGGGCAACTGTGGCTGGGATTGGATAATGGGATCAATTATCTGGAAATCAACTCTCCCTTCACCTATTTCAGAGATGGTATGGGGATTGAAGGAACCGGTTATGACGCCAAACTTTTTGAAGGGGATATTTTTCTCGCCACGAATCAGGGCCTTTTTACTAAAAAATGGGATCAAAACGCCCGCAATACTTATAAGCTTTTGCCCAATATAAAAGGGCAAGTATGGAGTCTGAATAAATTCGGCAATAAACTGTTGGTCGGCCATAACAGAGGCGTGTATGCTATCGGTAATACGACTGTAAACGAAATATTTCACAATCAGGGTACCTGGGAATTTATTAAACTTGACGCTGAAAAGGAATTAGTTCTTGCCGGCACCTACAATTCACTGATTATTTTGAACAAAGAAAACGGCAGATGGCAATACAGGAATAAGGTGAAAGGGTTTAATGAGTCAAGCCGCGTACTGGAACAGGATTCTACCGGCAATATATGGATTAGTCATGGCTATAAAGGCATTTACCGGCTCCGGTTAAGCGAAAGCTACGACTCAGTTGAAACGAAAGATTTTTACGATACCCACCATGGATTACCCTCTAATATTGATAATTACGTCTACAAGCTTAGAGGCGAAGTCGTCTTTGGGACTGAAAAAGGTATTTATGAATTTGATACCACAACCGGAACTTTTGCGCCCCATCCTTATTGGCAGCAATGGTTCGGCCAGGAAAAAAATATACGTTTTCCTAAAGAAGATTCTGCCGGTAACATTTGGTATTCGGTGAATGAAACTCCACACTTCCTTGAAAAAACTAAGGAGGGCTACACAAAAAAAGATTCACTGTTTGCCAAAATCAAAGATGTTTTGGTGGGAGGATTTGAAGATATAGAAGTCTTTGGCCCACATGATATTATATTTTCGGCCGAAAATGGCTTCGTGCATTACGATCCCCGATTTAGAAAAAAAACAAAAAAACATTTTTATCCATTGGTGCGTAGTGTAGTAAGCACCTCCAACGGAGATTCCGTTATCTATATGGGAAATTCGGAAAAAACCTCCTATAAAAAAGATAACCGGCAGAAAGATATCAATACGCTTCCTTTCAGTAATAACGACCTGCGATTCAATATAAGCGCCACTTTTTTTGAAACTAATGATGTGCTCACCTATAAAACATTCCTTAAAGGATATGATAATCATTGGTCTGTTCAAAGTTCCAATAACATCAAAGAATATACAAATTTACCTCCCGGGGAATATACTTTTATGGCCAAGGCCAGCGGAATCAAAGAAAGCAAAGTCACCGAATTTCATTTTGAAATACTCCCCCCCTGGTACAGAACCATAGCGGCTTACATTATTTACGGCATTATCACGGCTTTCCTAATCACGCTTTTGATATATTATCTGTCGCGACGCATCAAACGGGAAAAAGCCAAATTAAAAGAAAAGCAGCAAAAAGAACTGCAGGAAAAAGAAAGGAAATACAGACAAGAAGCTCTGGAGGCCGATCAGAAAATAACACAACTGAGGAATGAGAAGCTGCAAGTGGAACTGGACAAGAAAAAAGCAGATGTAGAATTAAAAAATAAAGAGGTCGTTTCCACTGCTATGCAGATCACTCATAAAAATGAAATACTTAACGAAATAAAAAAGAAGCTTACGAATGTTTCCCAGAAAGTAAACGATCAGGCACAGGATGAGATACAAAAACTTATTAGTACGATAGATAATGACGTGCGAATGGACAAAGACTGGGAAAAATTCCAAAAGCACTTTGAAGATGTACATAGCGATTTCTTCAAAATCCTCCATGAAAAATACCCGGAACTTACACCAAAAGATTTGAGAATGTGCGCTTATCTTAGAATGAATCTCTCTACAAAAGAAATCGCCCTTATATCAAATATTTCTGTTAGGGGTGTAGAAATAAGCCGTTACCGTTTGAGAAAGAAATTGGATGTCCCCAAAGATCAAAACCTGGTTGATTTTATAATGAATATAAATTAAAATTCAAAAATTTATCTAAACCTCCCATCACACCACTCGTTTGATGTGCTAATTGCTCGTTGCAACCAAGCTAATGATGTACTAATGATGTAATGAAATCGATTGTGACTACCCTTATGTTGTGGTAATTATGTAATCCCCTTGAAGCCATGTTGTAGCATAGTAGGGTGCTTTGAGTTGCTTTTTAAAACGTTTTCGGTTTAAGTTTGCTTCAACAAAATTATAATAATGATTTAAGTACAAATCATGGAGATAAGAAAAAAACTAAGTAGAAGTTTATTAATCGTTTTTATAACACATGTAATAGTGTTATCGGGTTTTGCTCAAAATATGGCGGAACGCTATGAGGAAAAAATCGATAATACTATTCAATCGATGACGCTGAAGGAGAAAGCCGGGCAAATGACCCAAATCACATTAGATGTTATACTCAAAAAAGACGGCGATAGCTTGATTGAGCCCCATCAAATAGATGAAGAGAAACTCCGAAAAGCCGTTGTTGATTATGGAGTGGGATCTATATTGAATTGCGGAGGTCATGCTTACCCGCGGGAAAAATGGCTTAAAATTGTTTCCACCATCCAGAATATGGCCATAAAAGAAACACGACTAAATATACCGGTGATTTATGGAATTGATGCTATTCATGGCATGAACTATACCACGGGAGCTACTTTGTTCCCTCAGCAGCTTGGGCAGGCGGCCACCTGGGATCCCAAACTGGTGAAACAAGCCGCCTCTATCACAGCTTATGAAACGCGGGCTTCCTCCATCCACTGGAATTTCTCCCCTGTTTTAGGATTAGGACGAACACCACTTTGGCCCCGATTCTGGGAAACATTCGGAGAAGATGTTCACCTGGCAAATGTGTTGGGAGAGGCTATGGTAAAAGGTTATGAGGGGGAAAGTATCTCCGGCAAAGAAAAAGTAGCCTCATGTATGAAACATTATGCCGGTTACAGCATGCCGCTCTCCGGTAAAGACCGCACCCCGGCATGGCTTCCGGAGCGTATGTTCCGCGAGTATTTCCTTCCTCCGTTTCAAAAAGCGGCAAATGCCGGCTCGTTAACGGCCATGATTAATTCGGCTGAAATTAACGGTATTCCGGCCCATACCAGTGAATTTCTGCTTACAGATATTTTAAGAAATGAAATGAATTTTAAAGGCTTTGTCGTTTCCGACTGGGAAGACGTCAAGTACCTCCATGACCGCCACAAAGTTGCCGCAACACATAAGGAAGCTGTAAAAATGGCTATCGATGCCGGTTTGGATATGAGCATGGTTCCCAACGATTTCTCTTTCTCAAAATACCTGATCGAATTGGTTAAAGAGGGAAAAATTCGCGAAGAAAGATTGGACAAGTCCGTGCGTCGTATCCTGAGAGTAAAATATGCCCTGGGACTATTCGACACCCCGGTTACTTATCCGGAAGATTATCCAAAATTTGGCTCTGAGGAGTTTAGAAAGGCCAGCCAAAAAACGGCAGAAGAGTCCATCACACTTCTCAAAAATAAACATGACGTATTGCCTCTTCCTGAGAATGCAAACGTTTTAATCACAGGACCGGCCGCCAATTCAATGGTTCCCCTGAACGGGGGATGGACTTATACATGGCAGGGCTTGGAAACAGACAAGTATGCTACCGACAAGAAAACCATTCTGGAAAGTTTAAGGAATAAGCTGGGAAAAGAGCATGTAACATATGCTAAGGGGGCCACTTTCGACTCGGTATTAAGCCTGGAAGAAGTAAAGAAAAAGGCTTCCATGGCGGATTACGTTGTTCTTTGCCTGGGCGAAACGGCCTATACCGAAAAGCCGGGAGATATCAATGATTTAGCACTTTCTCAGGCGCAAACCGACCTGGCTAAAACAGCCGGGCAATCAGGTAAACCGGTAATTTTGGTTTTAACAGAAGGACGCCCAAGGCTTATAAGAGAAATAGAAGAGCTGACAGATGCTGTTTTAATGGCTTACCTCCCCGGAAACGAGGGTGGACCGGCTATTGCAAACATCATAACCGGCAAAGTAAATCCGAGTGGAGAACTTCCTTTTACTTATCCCCGCTACAGCAATGATCTCATTACTTATGACCACAAGCATACCGAGCGGATTGATGCGACCAACGGAGAAAATGCTTACAATCCGCAATATCCGTTCGGCTATGGGTTAAGCTACACTTCTTTCGAATACTCTGATCTAAAAATCAATAAAGACGCATTTAAAGAAAAGGATGAAATAAAATTATCCGTCAAAGTAAAAAACACTGGCAAACGGGAAGGTAAAGAAACAGTGCAACTTTACATTTCCGATCACTATGCCTCAGTCACTCCGTCAGTGAAAAGGCTGCGCGCATTTGAAAAAATAGCCCTGAAACCAAAGGAGGAAAAAACGGTGACGTTTACTTTAAAACCTTCAGATATGGCTTTTGTGGGACGAAATAATAAATGGATAACCGAGGAAGGAATGTTTACGGCCAAAATCGGTGGTCTTGAAAAAGAATTTGAAATAACGAAATAAAATAACTAATAAATGATAGTACAACCTAAACCAAAAATTATGAGGAAGCTTGTCACATTAGTGTTTGCAATTTTTGTGGGTATGGGCTTCACCTATTCCCAAAAAACCGTTACAGGAGTGGTGAAGGATGCATCTAACCAGGAAACGCTTCCTGGAGTAAATATCGTCCTGAAAGGCACCACAACGGGAACAGTAACAAATACAGAGGGGAGATATTCCCTCGAAGTCCCATCGGAGGGAGGAACGCTGCGATTTTCATTTGTGGGTTACTCCCCAAAGGAAGTGGAAATTGGTGATAAAACATCTATCAACGTTTCGCTGCAAATGAAAGCCAGGGCTATGGAAGAAGTCGTGGTTGTGGGTTATGGCGTCCAAAAGAAAAGCCTTGTTACCGGATCGATTTCAAAGATTGAAGCTGAGGATATGAGCAAAAATCAATCCCGTATCGAACAATCCATTCAGGGTAAAACAGCCGGCGTCAATATTATGCAAGAGTCCGGTTCACCTGGCGCAAATATGACGATACGCATTCGTGGAACAGGAAGTAATCTAAATTCTGAACCATTATTTATTGTAGACGGAATGCGGACCGGGGGAATGGACTATTTGAATCCTGACGATATTAAATCGATTGAAGTACTGAAAGATGCGGCTTCAGCAGCCATTTACGGAGCCGAAGGGGCTAACGGCGTTGTTCTTATTACCACAAAATCAGGAAAAAAGGGTGAATCAAGAATCAATTACAGTTATAACCGTGGAATCCAGGAGGCAGTAAATTATGTAGAGGTGATGAATGCCAATCAATATGCCGATTATTTCAGTGATGCAGAGTGGCTTGATGAAAATCCCGATGCTCTGGGTAAAGGAACAGACTGGATGAATGAAATATTCCAGGTAGCTCCGATGGAGCAGCATAACTTGTCCATAGAAGGAGGATCTGAAAAAACCAAAGTATTCGCTTCTGCCTCTTATTATGATCAGGATGGAATTGTTGGAGGAAATAAAACCAATTTCAACCGCGCTACGGCCCGTTTAAACCTGGATCATGAAGCGAAAGACTGGTTGAAAGTGGGAACCAGGATATCTTATACAAATTTAAACCGAAAGAGTATTAATGAAAATAATGAATTCGGAGGAGTAATCAGCAATGCGATGGCTATTGACCCGCTGACATCGGTTTATGTTAATAACCTTGAAGACCTACCGGACAAATACCTCCCCCAGATTCAAGACAATTTCAGTAATCCTGAAAATTCTTCGCTGAAAGCGCCAGGTGATAAGGGATATTTCGGAATGTCGCCTTATGTGCAGAATGAAATTGCCAATCCTATCGCCCAGATGAATAACGAACATAACCGATGGCAGCAGGATAAAGTATTGGCCAGTTTTTACACTGAAATAAAACCATTGGAAGGATTAAATATCCGGTCGAGTTATGATATTGACCTTTCATATGGTAATTCACTCTACTGGACACCGAAGTACTACTATCATTCCATCAATTATAACTACAGAACCAACACAGGTCGGTCAACAGACAAGTGGTATACCTGGCAATTAGAAAATGTAGCGGATTATTCCAAAACAATTGGTAATCATTCAATGAACGTTATGGCTGGTATGACTGCAAGAGATTATAATCATTTCAATTTGAATGGGTATGGTGAAGTGCTCCAGGAGGAAAGTTGGAATTTTGCGGTGCTTAATGCAGTACTCAGTGATACCACCCGGGCAGCAGCAGGTGGGTCCCGTGATGAAAACCGCTTATTTTCCTATTTTGGACGTGTTCAGTATGACTATCAGGAGAAATACATGTTAAATGCTACGTTGCGGGCAGATGGTTCCTCAAAATTAGCTGAAGGTAATAAATACAAATATTTCCCGGCAGTTTCTCTGGGATGGGTAGTTACAAAGGAAGATTTTCAGCTACCGGAAGCTATAGATTTTTTGAAGCTGCGTGCCAGTTGGGGGCGCAATGGTTCAATTAGCTCACTGGGAAATTTTGACTATGTATCAACCATTGTAAGTAATGCCGAATCAAGCTATTACTTGAGCGGTGGAACCAGACTTACCGGGGCTGAGCCGTCAAGGTTAGCCAACCCGAACCTTGTTTGGGAAACCAGTGAACAGATTGACATAGGTTTTGACCTGTACCTGTTCGATAGCCAGGTAACGCTGTCTACGGATTATTATAAAAAAACCACCATTGATTTGATCACAACCGGTCCGGTTCCACTTTATGTGGGTAATGACCAGCCTCTGGTCAATGCAGGCGATGTAGTGAATACAGGTGTAGAACTTGAATTAGGATTAAAGAAGAAAATGGGTGATTTTTCCTATGATATAGCTGCTAATGCTGCATATTTAAAAAATGAAGTCACCTATATCGGTAACAGGGCTTCTGTTTTATTAGGCGCCAATTTAGGAACTACCGGAGCTATCACCAGAGCCGAAGAAGGCAAGCCTATGTGGTACTTTTATGGATTTGAAGACGATGGTATCTTTAGCTCCTGGGAAGAAGTCCAGAGTTATACCAACGAGGAAGGAGACTTGATTCAACCCAGAGCCGTTCCCGGAGATGTGAGATTCAAAGATATTAATGGAGATGGGCAGATAACAGAATTGGATAAAACCATGATTGGGAACCCACACCCCAAATGGACATTCGGTCTATCTACTTCATTCGAATATAAAGGGTTTGACTTGAATTTGTTTTTCAATGCCCGTACTGGGGTTGATACATATTTCGGAGCCTATCGCTCGGATTTGGCTAAGAATAACAAACCGGAATTTTTCTATGAAGATGCATGGACACCGCAAAATAATTCGGCTGATTTTCCAAGAATGACCGTATCTGATCCAAACGGAAACTTCTCTCATAACAGTCTGTTTGTGTTTGACGGCTCTTTCATACGTCTGCAATCAGCAGAACTGGGTTATACCCTGCCAGGTACATTAACTAATAAATTTAAAGTTGAGAAATTAAGATTATTTGTATCAGGTCAGAATCTGTTTCTGTTAACCAAATACCCTGGTGATCCTGAAATAGGAAACACAGGAGGTTATGGCGGCTCCAGCATTGGTGTGGATCGTGGGCTATATCCCCGATCAAGAGTTATAAGTTTTGGGGCTAAAATTACTATTTAATGTAAGATTGAAAAAACAGGATTATTAAGACCTCAAAATGTTAAACAAAAGAGAAACAAAAATTTATATAAAAATGAAAAAGATAGTTCTATTTAGTTTGCTTATCGTTTTCGCAACCTCATGCGAAAAGGAATGGCTCGATTTGGAACCAATCGGGCAAAAATTTGAGACAAACTATTATGAAACCGAAGAGGAAATTTTTTCCGGACTCGTTGCCGCTTATTCAATATTGCAACCGAAATATTACAGTGGCTGGTCTTCTTACTATTTTCTAGCCAACTTTCCCAGCGATGATGCAAAGGTAGTTGGCGGAGGCCCGGGAGATCGTCCGGAATATCATGCAATTGGTAACTTTAACATTGCGCCAACGAACCCTGCCGTATTGCAGCTTTGGCGCCGAAATTTCTATGGAATATACCGGGCCAATGTGGTGTTGGCGAATGCCAATCCGGAAGCCTCTCAAAAATCAGTAGAATATATTGCTGAAGCCAAATTCCTGAGAGCTTACTTCTATTTTGAATTGATACGCTTTTTTGGGGATGTTCCTTTAATAACAGGTACTTTAAGTCCTGATGAATATAATCGCCCCAGAGATCCTGCTGAAGATGTTTTTGCTCAAATTATTGCTGATTTGACAGAAGCTGCTGATGATTTACCAGCGAAATCACAACTTGCAGGCGATGAACTATACAGGGCTACGAAAGGGGCTGCAAATGCCTTGTTAGGAAAGGCGTACTTGTATATGGCTTCACCCTATTATCAGCAAGAGTATGATTTCCCTGAACCGGCAAATAACTACTATGAACTTGCCGCTGCTGAATTTGAGAAAGTGATCAACGCAGGATATGAACTGGAGGATAACTACGATGATATCTGGCAATACAGCCATGAAAACGGAGTTGAATCCATATTTGAAATTGAATATGCCAATATTGACAGAGGAGGCGACTGGGGTAATGGTCGTGTCAACGGAGGAAATATCGATGTTCAGATGTCAGGTCCCCGTGGAATATCCACAGATACGCTATTGGCAGGCTGGGGCTTTGACATGGTATCACAAGACCTGATTGCAGCCTATGAGGCTGAAGGTGATTCGGCAAGAAAATATGGAACCGCCTATGGCGAAGACTTCCTTACGGAGATTGGAGCCAGCGAATGGGAACAACCCGAAGGTTATACCGGATGGTATAGCAAGAAACGTGCTCCCTGGGCTCATCTCACATCCGAATCTTCACCAGAGTGGAATTTTGAAACGAATGAACGCATGATTCGCTACGCCGATGTGCTTCTCATGTGTGCTGAAGCTTATCTGCAATCAGGGACGGGTAATCCCTTACCTCTCGTAAATCAGGTGCGTGAGCGAGCTATGCCTGACGATCCTCTTAGTTCTGTAACTATGGAGGATATCAAACTGGAGCGCCGTCTGGAACTTGCTATGGAAGGGCACCGGTTTTTCGACCTCGTTCGTTGGGGTGATGCGGCCAGTGAACTGGGGGAACTTGGATTCATTCCAGGTAAACATGAAGTATTTCCTATTCCTCAATCAGAAATCGACAACTCGAATGGAAAACTGGAACAAAACAGCAATTACTAAAATATATATTGGGAATATTCCCAAAAAAATAAAGCTTTAAAACAATAAGAATGAAAGCAATTTTTTTGACAAGAAACAATTTATTTAATATTAATTTTAATCTAAAAAGCAGAAATACTATGAAACGAATGAATTTGATTTTAAGCATTGCAATGATAGCAATGCTGGGCATGTTTACCGCATGTGAAAAAGATGATGACACAAAAGTTGAAGATCCTTATGCCGATTTCGACTATGAAATCAGTGAAGAGAATGCGTTGGAAGTTAGTTTTACTAATAAATCAACAAACTCTGAAAGCTACATGTGGGACTTTGGTGATGGTGAAACGTCAACAGAAGAAAATCCTGTCCATGAATATGCAGAAGGTGGAACCTATGATGTGACTTTAACGGCAACGAATGCTGATGATGTGAGCACTGACGTTACAAAAACGATTAGCTTAGGTTCAAACATGTTAGCTGGAAGCGATTCCAAAACATGGAAACTTTATCGCGAAGAAACCAGTATGGGTGTAGGCCCCAGTCCCGATGAGGCACGTATTTGGTGGTCGCTCAAGAATGACGGCAGCCGGCCTTGCGTATACAAACACGAGTTCACTTTCCATTTTGACGGCACATTTGAATTCAATGATAATGGCGTCTTCTGGGGAGAAGAAGCTGTATTTGATGGAACCGATGTGGTAGGCACTTGTTTTGAAGCTACTGCTGACAATATGGTTAACAGCGAAGGTGACGACGTAAGTGCATGGTTAAGCGGAACACACGAATATGAATACGATGCTGAAGCAGGCGAAGTTACCTTAATCGGTGAAGGCGCCTGGATGGGAATGCCGCAGCTTGGAACATCAGGAGAATCAATAGTTCCTACTACCGACAGAACGTTTAATATCGTCTCAATTGAAGAACACGAAGGATATGACTTAATGACCATCTCTTATTATTACGAAGAAGACGAGTTATATTGGGACTTTACTTATGTGAGTTATTCCGATCCTTCTTTGGAGCCTGATTTGGTAGAAGAAGAACCAGAGTGGGGAGAAGACCTTGAGGATATTACTCCGAATGAAATGTATTTAACATTTGCCTCAAGAGATGATGCCGATATGGCAACAATCGATACCGTCGATTCAGGTTCTACTGTTGAATTTGGTGTTGATGACCCTATGAATGCATCAGCCCAGGTGGGTGAATTTACCAGAACAGAGGGAGTACAATACCAGGAGCTTATGTTCAGGGCAAGCCCTGAGCCTAAAGACATTCAATATGATAACTTTACAACTGTATCATTTGATGTTTATGTCCCCGATAATATTGACTTTGAAGGTACTGATCTCGCGAAAAACCTTGAATTCGGTTTTGCCGATATGAGCCAAACTGAAGAATGGTGGACAGATAATGAGTATTATCTTATTGAAGGGGGTGATCTCGTCGTAGGCGAATGGCACACTTATACATTTGATCTATCAACTACGGAAGTGTTGAACCGGACTGATTTAGATCAGATGTACCTTCGTTTTGGTGGCGGCGGACACGAGGTCGGCGCTACTATATATGTTCGCAACCTTACTTTTGAATAAAATAATCTTTTACTAAGGTGCGGCCGGTATATCCGGCCCCACCTTAGTATTAATTTACTACTTTTTACTTTAGAACTTTTTTAATGTTATCATTCAGCAACTGTGAAAATAGCAGTTTTCTAGCTACCTATCGTAAATTTTGAAAACCGGACTTTTAAAATTAGCGGCCGTTCTAAAAAATAATTATATGAATAAAATAACAGGATTTCTGATTGCCCTAGCTTTTCTAGCTGCTTCATGCGAAAATGAAAAGAAAGAAATTCCCGTACCGGAAGGGTACCAACTCGTATGGCATGACGAGTTTGATTACAATGGGCTCCCCGATGCTGAAAAGTGGAGTTATGATACCGTAGGCAATGATTATGGCTGGGGAAATAACGAGCTACAGTATTATACCAGCAGAGACAAAGACAATGCCTTTGTAGACGGAGAAAAGCTTCACATCAAAGCTATCAAAGAAGAGAAAGGAAAACGTGACTATACTTCGGCAAGGCTGATTACAAAAAACAAAGGTGACTGGAAATACGGTCGCTTTGAATTCCGCGCCAAACTACCCCAGGGCAGAGGAATATGGCCGGCTATCTGGATGCTGCCCACAGACTGGGAATACGGCGACTGGCCGGCATCAGGTGAAATTGACATTATGGAACATGTGGGGTATAACCCCGATTCAGTCTTTGCATCAGCACATACTGAGGCTTACAACCATGTAAAGGGAACAAACAAAACCGAAGGAATAAAAGTCAGGAATATTTACGACGAGTTTCACACTTATACCCTGGAATGGGAAGAGGATGAATATCGCGTGTTTTTTGATGACATCCATTTTTTCACTTTTGAAAATGAGAACAAAACATTCAAGGAATGGCCTTTTGATAAACCGTTTCATATCCTGCTCAATGTAGCCGTTGGTGGTAATTGGGGAGGCAAAGAAGGTGTGGATGATGCTATCTTCCCCCAGGAAATGATTGTGGATTACGTACGCGTATACAAAAAGAAATAAGAGATAATGAGTTGGTTGTTTAGGATACATTTGATTGCGGTTCTACTGGTGGCGCCCCTTTTGGGCGTCACTCAGTCGACCGTTTTGGTGTGGCAGGATGAATTTAATTACACCGGTTTGCCCGATTCCGAAAAGTGGGGCTACGATGTTGGTGGAGACGGCTGGGGCAACAACGAGCTTCAGTTTTATACCGAAGCCGACACAAATAATGCCCGCGTGCAAAATGGAAAATTGATTATCGAAGCCCATAAAGAAAATTATTCAGGCAATCAATATACCTCGACGCGTCTGATAACGAAAAATAAAGGCGACTGGAAATATGGCCGTTTTGAAATCAAAGCAAAAGTACCGGCCGGAACAGGTACCTGGCCCGCCATCTGGATGCTGCCTACCGATTGGGAATATGGCGGATGGCCTTCCTCAGGTGAAATAGATATTATGGAGTACGTGGGGTATGAGCCCAATGTAATTCACCAAACCGTGCATACGCAAGCCTATAATCACCTGAACGGAACGGAGCAAAGTAATGCTTCCAACGTGGAAACAGCCGAAGAAGAGTTCCATCTTTATGCCATCGAATGGACGCCGGATAAAATTGATTTCTTCGTGGATGGCAGACTGCGTTTTACTTTTGAAAATGAAGGTACATGGCAAAAGTGGCCGTTCGACAAGCGTTTCCATCTCCTTCTTAATGTTGCCATTGGAGGTAATTGGGGAGGTGTTCAGGGCGTAGACGATTCCATCTTCCCGGTGCAAATGGAAGTGGATTACGTGCGCGTGTATAAACAAATCGATGAATTTCAAATCTCCGGAGATGAATATATCCAACCTTATGCCGAACATGTAGAGTATTCGGTATCAAATGTGGTGGATGCAGAATTTGATTGGTCGGTACCCGAAGATGCCGGGATTGTTTCCGGACAAGGTACAAATGCCATTTCTGTCAACTGGGGAGATAGCGAAGGAAGTATTGCTCTTGAACTGACGGTGAATGAGGAAACGTATCACTATGAACTACCGGTAAAGCTGTTAACCGTTCCTGAAGGAGCCGAACATGTCCTGGAGCATTTTGATGATGGAAATATCGAAAATATCTCTAACCCCAACAGCGAGGAAGTTTCATTTTCTTTTAGTGAAACAGCCAGCGAACTCAAAATTTCATATCATAATACGGACCCCGACCTCTGGCCAAAGTTTATTATTGACTTTGAACGGCCCATAGACCTCTCCAATCATCAAAGTATGGAAGCCAGGTTAAAAACGTTTAACAAAAGTGGCTCTGTCAATATGCGCATAGATCTCATAGACCAGCAGGGACGACAAACCAACAAATCACCGGTTTTTACAATTGAGCCATACAGTGACGGAAAATATCACGATTACCACTTCAATTTCGCGGGTAATTGGGCAGCCGGCGCACCAAATTTTGGAGAAACCGTGAATAAAGAAAGAATACGAAAAGCAGTGATTTACCTGAATTACGGATCTAATGGAGTTGATAATGCATCCGATTCTTTATGGATTGATGTTTTGAAAATGAATGCCGAACCGGAAGCTGTAAGTGAGCTGCGCCAAACCCGGAAAATAAAAGTGATCCCAAACCCGGCAGAAACTTATTTTTATCTTGATATCAATCAGATAGAATCAATAAATATTGTTATCTTTAGTGCAACCGGACAAACGGTGAAAAGGGTAAATCAAGCCTATACGGCTCAAAAAATAGACGTATCCGGCTTGCCGCAGGGACTTTACTTATTGAAAATCAGTGACAAAAAAGGTTTGCCAAAGTACCATGCAAAATTAATCATACAATGATTCTATGAATAAATATTAATTAACTAAACACTACTACTTATGAAAACACTTTTTACTTTTTTGAGTGTAATGATTTTGAGCTTCAGTCTGCAGGCTCAATACGTTTACACAGATTTTGAAGACAATCAAAACGTAAGCTTTACAGGCTGGCCTAATTCGCCAGTAACCATTGAAAATCCAGATGCATCGGGAATCAACACCAGCGACAGTGTCGCCGAGTTTGTTCGCTCCGGTGAAGCATGGGCCCACGCGCTCTGCGAACTGGATGGAACCATCAACTTTGATGAAGGTACCACATTCACGATAAAAGTGTGGGCGCCCATCGTCAATGAAATGCTGTTCAAGCTGGAAAGCGCCGACGGCAGCAACTTTATTGAAAATTTTCAAACTATCGAAACCACCGAGGAATGGGTAGAAATGTCCTTTGATTTTCCGGATGCGGAAAACGGCGTCTACTCTAAAATCGTTCTGTTCTTTGATGCCGGAAACAACACCGACAACACCTACTATTTCGACGATCTGGAAGGACCCGGGTTTGGGGAACAGCAGGAAACTTACATTTACTCTGATTTTGATGAAAATCAGAACGAAAGCTTTTCAGGCTGGCCGAATCCACCTGTAACCATTGAAAATCCCGATCCATCAGGCATCAATACCAGCGACAGTGTTGCTGAGTTTGTGCGTTCCAGTGAGGCTTGGGCTCATGCGATCTGCGAATTGGATGGAACCATTAACTTTGACGAAACAACCACTTTTACGGTAAAAGTGTGGTCGCCTCTCGCCAAAGAAATGTTGCTCAAGCTGGAAAGCGCCGACGGCAGCAGTGTTATTGAGAACTTCAAAAACATTGAGACCACAGAAGAATGGGTGGAAAAGTCATTTGATTTTCCGGATGCGGAAAACGGCGTTTACTCCAAAATTGTGCTTTTCTTTGATCCGGGCAACAATACTGACACCACCTACTATTTTGATGAAGTAGCAGGACCTGGATATGAAAGTGGTGGCGGCGGAGAAGAAAAACCGCTGGAAGCCAATAATATCCAGAAAAATTTTGAAGACGGCGACTGGAGTACGGATGAAGAGTGGATGTTCCAGGACCCGGACATGGTGGCCTTACCGGTTACAACGGATCCTCAGGATGATGCAAACAACGTAGGAGACTACAATCGCTCCGGTGACTTTGAATATACCAACGCTCAAGTAGAGCTTGATCACAGAATGGACCTGAGCGAGCGCCATGTCTTTGAAATGAAGGTCTACTTCCCTTCATCCAACGATTATTCCGGCGACCTTACTCCTACTGCTGCCGTGAAGCTGCAAAACAGCTTACTTGGTGCCAATGCATGGCAAACACAATTTGAGGTCAAACATACGGTTGAAACCTACGATGAATGGGTTACCATGCAGTTCGACTTCAACGAAGTGTCCGACAGTGTGAATTATGACCAAATCGTGGTGCAATTTGGCGGAGAAGCCCACACCACTCCCGGCCAGTTCTATTTCGATGATTTTATGTTGCGCGGTGGTCTTGGCATCAATGAGCATCAGCTAAAGCGGTTGTCCATTCACCCGAATCCCGTGAATGAATTTGTTTCCATTGATTCAGACGCAAATTTTAACCGGGTTGAAATCATGGATATCAGCGGTAAGCTAGTGAAAACATCAAATAAAACGAATGCATCGCGTATAGATGTGTCTTCACTGGAAAAGGGAATGTACATCATTAACGTATATCAAGATACTAAATTAGTTGGTTTTAGCAAATTGATTAAGCGCTAAAAGCAGGGTGGTATCTGCTTTGTCAGGGCTTAATCTTATCCCGTAAAAGGGAAAGTTTTCTCCGAAGTTTCATAGAAGTTGATTTTTTCAACGCAAAAAGGCTGCTCTTGTAAGGGTAGCCTTTTGTTTTGTATTCCCCTGTTTGCATTTCAGCTACAAATCATTGATAATATTCACATCAATTTAATAAATTTGCGCCCGCTTATTTTTAGCGCCAATATTTAAAGTTAATACATGGCATAGCCTTAAAAACAAATTCCATAAATTATGGGCACAAAGCAATGGTTATTAACGTTTATTTTATCGGATTTTATGACCCTTGAGCTAACAGGCAGCCAATCCGTTGAACCCAGAGCAGGAATACAATGGAAGGCCCACCCGAAACATACGTTTAGTTTGGCATACGGCCTGCATAGTCAAATGCTGCCCCTTCAGTTTTATATGCAGCGCACCGAAGTAACTCAGGGAAATTACATTCGTACCAATGATGAACTGGATTTTTCAAAGGCCCAGCATTATGTGGCAGGTTACGACTGGTCTATTATGCCGAAAAAATGATGTGGCTTTCTCTCGATGCCAGGGTTACGGCCTCCGGGGGAAAGCGTTATACACCTATTGATAAGCAAGCTTCCAAAGAACAAAAGACCACCGTTTACGATGATGAGCGAGCTTTTTCCAGGCAATATGGCAATTATTTCAGGGCTGACATCAGGGCGGCGTTTCGTATGGAAACATCCCGTATATCGCAGGAATGGGCCATTGACATTTAAAATGTTACGAATCATACCAATCCGTATTACCAGACTTATAATCTCACAAAAGATAAGGTGGAGACAATTAACCAGTTAGGCTTTATGCCTGTAATGCAGTACAGAATTTATTTCTAGAGAGGAAGCTGCTCCGGGTCATAAAATAGTCAGAACTGAAACTGTAATGGGTAATGATCCAGCCAAAAGAGACACTTACTAAAGTTTCGCGTTTGAAAGTTAGGATTGTGAAACTTTGATTTGCAATGACTTACCTTCAGATAAGTTATAGCTTTGTGCTTCTTTGAGTCTTGGTGTCTTTGTGGCAGTACTTCAAGAAGGCCACCAAGGCACCAAGACACTAAGATTCACGAAGAAAGACGTATAGTATAATTGGAAAATATTAAAAATTAATATAGGACTATTTACAAAAACAGTATTTTTATAGAAGATTAATATTCATGATTTTAAAAGAAATGCAAAACTTTAGACACTTCCTTTTAACTCGGGACGGCCTATACGTTTTTCATGGCTTTCCGGTTTTGGATAAAAAAATGCTATAAAGCTGGCTTTGAACTATCCTGATAATCATCATCCCATCCATAACCTGACTCACCTTTTCTCCTCGCTTCCATCCTCATATTTAGCAAACCTTCTTGTGTCGCGGGAATGAACATTGTCATGACGTTCCCATGGCCAGCCACCGAATTGCGTTTTGCGATAATCCAGGAAGGCCTGTTTGATTTCAGCTCCGTGATTCATGACAAACGGGCCGTGCTGCACAACTGGTTCGTTGATTGGGCGTCCCTGCAGCATCAGCAGGTAG
This sequence comes from Bacteroidales bacterium, assembly GCA_021740175.1. GTDB lineage: Bacteria > Bacteroidota > Bacteroidia > Bacteroidales > JAIPAH01 > JAIPAH01. The sequence continues at coordinate 33,085 of JAIPAH010000001.1, read as the reverse complement.
CCTCTCTCCGAACCATTTTCTATCTTTACCGGCTGATCGGCCAGCAATTCCACCTCATTGTAAGGCTTTACATCTACTCCGGCGATGTTGATTCCCGAACCACGATAAAAATAGAGTGAGCGCCGCGTTTCGAGAGAGACCGGAGGAATTTCCAAAAAGGCATCAGGCTCCATTTCTATCAACCAGATTCCTATCTCATTCTCAGGATCGGCGGCCCAGGAATCGGGGGCCGGCGCCGGCGCATTGGCCTCCCCGAATTCACCGGCAATGACGGTTATTTTTGAGGTTAACCCTTGCTCATCATTTACTTCATGAACCGGGATATCTTCTGCCCACAGCATTTTATAAAAAGGCTCGGCAAACTTTTTGGCTTTGGGCAGGTTCAGCCAAATCTGGAAAAGCTCCAGCGGATTGGGTTTATCCTTGTAGACCAGCGGAAACATCTCGGCGTGCTGGAGGCCAGCTCCTGCGGTCATCCACTGCACATCGCCGTTGCCATAACGGCCGGCTGCACCAAACGAATCCGAATGGTCGACGAACCCTTCCAGCACCACGGTGATGGTTTCAAATCCACGGTGGGGATGCGCCGGAAAGCCCGGAACGGTTTCACCGTGATACATTCGCCAGCCATCCTTCACCGCAAAATCCTGTCCGAGATTTCTCCCGGCCAGCGAAGCATCAGGCCCCATCCGGTCATTGCCTTTGGGATATTTATCATTATGGTGGACGCAAAACAGAAACGGATCGCTGGTCTGCCAGGTAAAGCCCAAGGGGCGGAGGTTCGTTATTAGTTTGTTGTACATTGTTTTTCTTTTAATTTAATAAAACAGTAAAATATCTTACATGTAAATTTAAACTTTTATTACCAAACAGTAATATTTTATCACAAAAATCATAATTTTGCATAACGTTGTATAACCTTACCTAAAGTTATGAAAAAAATATATTCAATCAGCGAAGCAGCCGCGTTTCTGAAAGTAAGCACAGAGACACTCAGGAGATGGGACAAAGAAGGCAAGTTTAAGAGTGTGCGTAACCCTATGAATAACTATCGGGTTTATCCCGAGGAACAACTTATGACATTGGCTGAAGAAATGCAACTGGAACTTACCTATCCCAGAAAGAAATTGGTTGATTATAATTCTTATTTCTCAACATCTTATGGACAGCTTTATCATATGGATGCTGTGGAATTTTTAAAAAGCCTGGACGATGATTCCATTCATTTGATTTTTGCTGATCCGCCTTACAACATCAAAAAAGCTCAGTGGGATACTTTTTCTTCACAAAAAGAATACGTTGACTGGAGCATGACCTGGATTAGAGAGGCAAATCGTGTTTTAAAGTCTACCGGATCGCTCTATATCTGCGGCTTTTCCGAAATATTAGCTGATATAAAATGGGCAGCGGCACCGCTTTTCAAAGGATGCAAGTGGTTAGTCTGGTATTACCGAAATAAGGCCAATCTCGGAAATGACTGGGGACGGTCCCATGAGAGCATCCTTCATTTCAGAAAGAGCAAACATTTTCAATTCAATATTGATCCCATACGCATTCCCTATAATCAACACACGCTCAAATATCCCCGGCGCACTCAGGCAACCACCTCGCAATATAATCACAACAACAAAAAATATGATTGGGAGCCTAACCCGCTTGGGGCAAAACCCAAAGACGTACTTGAGATTCCAACACTTTCAAATGGTTCCTGGGAAAAATACCCGCATACCACGCAGAAACCCGTCGAACTTTTAAGAAAAATCATCTTATCTTCATCTCATGAAAATGACCTTGTCGTCGACCCGTTTGGCGGATCGGGAACTACCTATGCTGTCGCCGAAGCTTATAAAAGAAAATGGCTTGGGGCAGAACTGGAAAAGGTATACTGTGAAATAGTAGAGAAAAGACTTTCGGATAATGAGCACATACAACGTATTGCCACATCAAAGGATGAAAACGAGGCCGTGAAGAGAAGAAAAGATTTAAGAGGGTGATTGGAGTAACTTCCAGATATCATCAAAAATAAAATCAGTAAAACTTTTGATGAATTTGCTGTGTGGCTCCCTATCTGTGACAGGGGGCTTATCAATGTAAAATACGCCATCCAGCTCAACGAGAAAAGAAGAATAGACCATGAAAAGACCTGAAACCAATGTATGACTTATGCTTTCCTCTGATTTTCGCTGAACATCATTCAAAAAGATTCCAATGAATTTAATTGGATGGTTATTAAAGCGCTCCAGAAGCATCTTATCGATAAACATTTTTCCCATCCTGTCTTTTGAGGTGGTCTTAACGGAGAGGACTAATTCATTTTCATCAATATTATTTTCTGTCGATTCCACTTTGGCATAGGGCGAAACAATTAAATCATTTTCACACCGATATATTTTTGTCCCCTCCGAGGAGCTATAAGGGATTTTCAGCACAATCCTCTTATTTGCTAATCCAATCTCATTGATAATACTTCTTATCAACTCTTCAAATCGATTTCCGACATGCTTTCGAGAACTATTGGACTCGCCAAGTAGATCAAGTCCAATTCCTATCATTTGCTGGATTGTGTATAATGTTTTATTTACTTGGTTTTTTAGATTTCTTTTGTACTTCGCTTCAATTTTTTGTCTTTGATAAAGATGATTAAGAATTTCTTTTGTATTGGAGGCACATTTTTCAAACTCGCTGATATCCCATATTATCAATTCCCGGTTAACAGGACGAACTCTTTTAATATTATTTGCGGATTCTGCAATATATAAGTCATATACACCCTTAGTATATTTAGCGCTTAACACATTGGGAGCGTATGACAGTATACGTTTTGTGAGATCAATAAAAGTATCGAAAGATTCCTGCTTTTCTTGTAATTGTTGGATAAGTGGCTTCATAAATTCATAAAATAGTTGTCAATCCTTTTCCTCCAAATATAGGAAAAAAACACCTATTTGTTGACGCTCTCTCTATTTTATAACAAATTGTATGTGACATTCTTTATGTCAACATGATTCGGCCATGAACTTCGGATTAAGAAGGCTTTCATTCTGCAAACCACAGGATCCAGAGACACTTTCTAAAAAGCAAATGAGTCCGGATCAGGGCCGTAGCGTTTATCCCGGTCCAGATTATCGAGCCTTCTCATGTCTCCTTCCTCAATGATAAAATCAAAAACATCGGCATTTTCCTTAATGCGTTCTTTTCGTGAAGATTTGGGGATCATGACGATGCCTTTCTGCAGCCCCCAGCGTATAGCTACCTGGGCGGGGGGTTTGCTGTATTTCTTCGCTACTTCTTTCACTACCGGCACGTCTACAATATTGCCCTGCATCAGTGGGCTCCATGCTTCATACTGGATGTCATTAGCGCCACAAAAATCCACCAAATCCTGCTGAATAAGATAAGGATGAAACTCCATCTGGTCGACCATGGGTTTAATGCGGACAAAGTCCAGTAGGTGTTCGAGGTGGTGTTGCTTGAAATTGCTCACTCCGATGGCCCGGACTTTCCCTTCGTCGTAAAGGTCTTCCATCGCTTTCCAGGTGTCGGTGTATTTGTCTTCCACCGGCCAGTGGATGAGGTAGAGATCGAGGTAGTCGGTCTGCAGGCGTTTCAGCGATTCGTCCAGCGCTTTTTTTGTGCTGTCGTAGCCCTGATCGGTATTCCAGAGTTTGGAAGTGAGAAAAATCTCGTTTCGCCTGAGTGTACTGTTGCGGATGGCATTGCCCACGCCGGTTTCATTTCTGTAGACAGCAGCAGTATCAATATGGCGATATCCAGCATCCAATGCCCAGGTTACCGCATTTTCCACCTCTTCTCCGTCTTTCATTCGAAAAACACCCAAACCAAGATAGGGCATTTCCACTCCGTTGTATAAACGTGTTGTTCCTCTGAGATTTGTTATTTCCATGATTGTTTGTTTTTTTCGTTTCTCACTGTTTTGAACGGCAAAATATAAGAATAGTTTTTTAATATTTCAAGACATGTTATAAAGTACTTCCCGCTTATGACATCCAAAAACTCCAAACTTGTTCTTTAACAACTTGATCAGGAAATCCGGTTTATTGTTGCAAAGCTATAAGGTTTGTGAGTTTCATAATGGTCTGTCATTTCTTGAGTTGATTCAAAAATTTATCAAAAATAGGGATGTGGTTTTCAAATCCTATCTGCTGATACAACCATAACCATGAAAACCAAAAAAGTGTAGCAATGAAAAAAGCAGCAACAATATTATTATTTTTCGCGATTTATCTCGTGAGTGCCCATGCACAGACGAGTCATCAAGCTCAAAAGAGATTACCCGATGACAATCATGCCTACGTATTGCTTAACCATTCGGGCTATGCGCTGGATATAGAAGGTGGTGAAACAAACAAGGGAACCAATGTAAGATTATGGGAACGTAACGATTCACGAGCACAACAATTTCGGATTGTCATGGCTCCCGATGGATATTATTACCTCCTGAACGAAAAAAGTGGAAAGATGCTGGATGTGTCCGGGGGTAAAAATAACCATGGCGATAACATGCAGATTTGGGTCGCCAACAGCGACAAAGCGCAGAAATTCAAAATTATCTATGCCGGTTCGGGGTATTATCACCTTCAGCCTTACGACAGTGACTACTTTATCTCGCCGCAATACAGCAATCCTTCAAAAGGAACAAATGTTATTTTGTGGAATAAGAGCCAAATGGCAAAATGGAAGTTTGTGAAGGTTTAAGGCCATCCCTATGTCGATAAAGACCGCTTTAACAGCGGTCTTTTTTAGCCCATATTCAGTATAAAACTCTTGGGAGGCAGTAATGTTCCTATACCTCTGACCTACGGATACACCAGCTTTACTTAAAAGTTATAATTCGTCGAATCACAGGGTTTTTAAAAATACCTGGAAATAGTATTTCTTCCCGGTATCCTGAAAAAATCTTAGGGTACATAGCTGTTCGATTTTATGACAATTGCGGTTTTAACCATAAAATTACCCATAGAATTTATAAAATCAGGATGTTAATGTAAAGCATGTTGAACTCCAATCTTCACGACATGCTGCATAGATTTGGTTTTGTTTGGATTTGAAACCTTGCAATTTTTGAATCTGTTCTGAAAAAAAACTGCCAGCCCGACAAAGTATAGGGTTGATGTCGTGCTTTATTCAAGGTCAAGTACAATCTGCATGTTCTCTTTCACTTTCTCAATCAGCTCAGCAGGCAAAACACCAATCTTTTCAGTCAGTCTTTTATTGTCAATCGCGCGAATTTGGTCAATCATTATATCACACGCTTGATGCATATTTGCAGTCCCTTCTTTCAGATGAACTCTTAAAATCTCAGAATCCCTAATAACGTTTGTTGTAATCGGACAAACAATTGTTGATGGGTGAGGTATCTTATTGAGCAAATTAGTCTGAATCGCTAAAACCGGTCTTGTTTTTCCTGATACGGTTCCAATCTGTGGATTTAAGTCCGCAATCCAGATTTCGTATTGTTTAATCGTCATAATCCATCTCCCCGAAGTCTTTAAGTACGGACATTGAATCCGATTTGACGAGGTCAGATTCCTTTTTTAGTTTGTTCTCAAGAATCTGCTTACGTTGAAGTTTATTATAATACGCAATCGCCTCATTAATATATCGATTACGCGGTTTCTTTATCCGGGCAAGTATCCTTTCAGTCTCGCCGAAAATTGAATCGTCTATTTTTAGTGATACTGTTTTCATAATTTCATCTTTTGTACCACAAAGGTATATCTTTTTGGTATACAAAACAAGTATACTAGTCGATATGCTATCACACATTCCACCTAAAACGTGTGAGACTATAAAACCTTATTCCTCAGCCTCTTTAAGCTTAGTAGGTATATAGTCCCACCTTCCCTTCTAACCTTATTTGATAAAATGCCCGCCCTTTCATTGCTCCCAATAAGCTAATAAGGTTGACAGTTCATGGGGGGAATTTACTTTCTACTAAGCTGAAGAGAGACGAATAAGGTTTTTGATGGCTCAGGGTGATAGCAGTTTGGATGTGCTAATGATTCATTCTATTCCACTGCCACACCAATCATGTTCCAAAACGTAGGTTCGGATGATATTTTGATGACTTAATTTGTCACGTATCTCACGCATCCTCTTTATCGAATCTTCTTTTTTACCTTTAGTCGTTTTCATAGTGAAAAATTTCTTTTGGTGTTCTAATTTCCAGCATCTGATAGCCTTCTCTAAAATTAATGGAATTATCCCCGTTTTCTATGGATATTCCAACTCACCCCATAGGTTGAATTCATGAGCTTCGTATTCCTGGTAATAGACCTTAAAATAAAGTTGTTTTCCGAAATCGGTGAAATAATAGTCAAAGCGGAAATCGCATATACAATTGGCAATGCGTCCGCAAGTATCCGCTACGTAGATATTGGCCGTATCCTGCCGCATCACAACGGAATCTTCAAGGCAAGCCCCGCAATTTTTACGCATGAGGACATGGAGCAGCAGCGAGTCATTGCTCATCTCGTAATACATCGTGTCGGAATTCGTGGTTGCTTTTCGAAAGCCATATTCATTAAAACAACCGAGATAATCGGTTTGTGCAAGATTTGCAGAGGTTTCCTCCGGTTCGGGAGTTGGATCCGGATCGGGTTTGTCTTCGTTTTGATTTTGCTCTTCACAACTCACTAACATAAATAGGAAGAGCACTAAGCCAAGAGAAAAAATTTTAGGGTTCATAATTTTAAATTTTGTGGTGACATATTTAGCACTTAAAATTAATAAAAGTACATTCAGAAATCAAGTTTTCCCTTTCAAAATTCCTCGCGCTAATGCAAAAATTCGGTTAGCCGCCGATGATCTATTAGCAAAAAAAATCCCGCCAACTAACGCCGGCGGGATTTTACATATTTTTCAATACTACTGTTTACTTCCATTTTATATTACAACCCATACTGGGAAATTGCTCTTCTTCAGGTACTGTTTCCCCCTCCAAGAGTTTATCAAGCGCATAGCGTAAGTCCTTCCCGTTGAGAGGCTTATTGTTGCCGGGCGAAGATTCATCGAGCCTTCCGCTGTATACCAATTTGAGATGGCCGTCGAAAAGGAAAAAATCGGGTGTGCAGACAGCCTTATATGCTTTGGCCACTTCCTGGGTTTCATCAAAAAGATAAGGGAATGGATAGCCCTGCTCCTTGGCCACTTTTTTCATCTTAGCCGGTGCATCCTCCGGGTGGCTTATCACATCATTGGAGTTAATAGCAATGAATGATATGCCTCTCTCCTTGTAGTCGTTGGCTACGCGCACCAGCTCGGGATTTACATGCTTAACATACGGGCAATGATTGCAAATGAACATTATCAACGTACCCTTATCTGAACGCAATTCACTGAGCGTTTTATTCTCGCCGGATACCGTATCATAAAGATTAAATTCGGGAGCCTTCGTCCCGAGAGGTAACATATTGGATTGTGTAACTGCCATAGTTATTAATTTTTTAGTTTCAGATTATAAACATCCCTATATAAACAAATGTTTGCCGATAAACGCTTTAAAAAACTATCCGCCTAAGGCCTTCGGAAAACATTTAGAATGCTGTATAAGAATGAAAGACTCAAAAATATTTCAGGACTGTAGAGAGGAATTATTGGTGAATTCAGATTAACAGAATCCATCCCTACTCCTCCATACTTACAATAATCTTACCTTTAGCCCGTCCTTCGGTGAGTCGCTGCAGGGCTTCATGGGCTTTATCAAAGGGAAACACACTATCGACAACCGGACTGACATGCCCTTCTTCCACTAGCCGGGTTATTTCCGTCAATTGATCACCATTCGGCGCCATGAGCTTATAGCGATACATGATGTTTTTGCTGCGTGCTTTGCGGGTAATTTTCCGGGCTTTAAATGAGAGGAACCAGCGAATAATCTGATTAAGACCAAGCTCTTTAGCTGTGTGATTATCAATCTCCCCGGCGATAGTCACCAGTCTACCCCCATCTTTCAGGATTTTAAAAGCCTCCATAGTATGCTCCCTTCCCAGGGTATCAAAGACCACATCATAATCTTTTAAAAGTATGGTGTATTCATCGCGTGTATAATCGATAACCTGGTTCGGACCAAGTGTTTTCACCCAATCCACGTTAACGCTGCTGGTGGTAGTGGCCACATAAGCTCCCGCCCGGCGAGCCAGTTGTATTGCCAAAGAACCTACACCCCCCGAACCCGCTGGAATAAAAACATATTCCCCGTGCTGTAGTTGTGCTACATCAAATAGCACCTGGTAAGCCGTTAGCCCGGCCAGGGGTATGCCGGCAGCTTGCCGGTGATTTATATTTGAAGGTTTCTTAGCCACATTTTCAGCCTTAGCAGTAACATATTCCGCCACTGCCCCCATTTTTGAAATGCGGCTGTAAACCGCCTCGCCTTTCTCAAAAGCATCGGTATCTTTACCCATTTCAACAACCTCTCCGCTAACATCAAATCCTATAGGTGAGGGGAACTTTAATTTCATCACCATTTTCAAATCACCACGCAGTATTTTATAATCAATGGGATTAAAAGAAGCCGCCTTTGTTTTTATAAGTACCTCATCATCTTTGGGTATAGGAATATCAACATCTTGTTGGGACAAGCTTTCGGAAGGAGCCCCATATTTTGTAATCATCCAGCTTTTCATCGTGTTATTTTAATTATAGTTAACCTCCTAAAATTTTCATTAGTTCAGCAAAAAAATAAATCGATACTTTTTAATTTTCCGTAAAACGCCTTATTTAAAACCCTATCCCCGGTTAAACAATCCCTTTAACCAGAATAGCAAGTGCATCGGCGGCTATGATGGTTGCACAGCTCAATCCCCGCTTTATCGGGATTGATCCTATCAAAGCCATAAAATATATGAGAAGGGGAATAAGCATGGCATAACGTAATGTATCCACTGAATTCCATTCTTGATAAATCGCCATTTCAGCCAATATCACAAAAAAACTGATGAGGGCCAATGCCAGACGGTTTGGCGCCGGGACACCTTTTTGACCGATAGCCAGGAGAAAAGTGAGTAGAGTGAAGGCTACAAAAAAGCTTATATTAATTGTTTGAATACCAAGAATAAAAATATAAGCTCCGGCAGCAAGTCCAAAGGTTGTGATAGTAAATACGATATCCCGCTTACTCAGAGCCATACCTATTCCTACTAATGCCATTATCCCCAGAATGATCTCTTTAGTCATGATCTTTAATTACTAGTAATCTATTATTGATTACTCAAATATAAGCATAATCTGACAAAGACTGAATCAAAAAATTATTTCCCGGAGGTTATTTTTCAATATTTTTACCCGGCTATGCCCACAAAAGTTTCTCGGGCACATAAGAATTATGTTTCCCGCTTGAGCGCAATTTCCCAACTAGCAAGCTTTTCATCACCACTAAAAGAAAAGCCTTTTACCTTATATCTATTCTCATCAACTTTTTCCAGGATTTCCGTTCCTAAATAGAGCCGGCTTTCAGACTGGTACATCGACATAATCGTGTTGCCGACTATCATAAAACGACCAAGCAATTGCCCGAGATTGGGATCATCCGACTCCCAGAAGGTGAACTCCCCCTCGTCTGCAGTTGGCTCAATTTTGTAGGTACTTTGAATAACCTTCTTTGGCATATCCTGAAGTTCCATCCTACTATCCAACTGCCATTGATTTGGATAATGTTTGATGCGTTGTTCGCCTTTCACTTCCTTCTCCTCATTCTCGGCATCGAAATAAACTCCCGACACCGACCACTTACCTTCTTCAAGCAAATACGTATGCCTGATTTTCTTTACAGTCTGGCTATTCATAAGATTGAGTATTTAGCTTAAATTCCCCGAATTCCAATGCAAAAATAAACATCAGAAGAATCCTGCAATGATATAACTGTTTTGTTGTGACAGAAAGTTTATTTGGCCGGCTAAAGCTCTTATATCCCGGGTTAATCCAGTAATACATCTTTTATTTTTTTTCAAATCCGGGTAAAAAAGCCTCCTCCTATCAAAAATTGATTCGGAGGAGGTTTAGAAGGAGGTTTTCAAATCAAATATTATAATGGTATTAAAGTATAAGACTAGAAGCCTACTCTTGGTAATCTGTTAGTTCTAAATGAAAAGTTTCGCTATTAGAATCATCGGAACTTTCAACATGGCTCATCAGGGGTAATGACATACCAAGATTTGCGCAAAGTTCCCACATAGCGTTTTCTCCTGAATCGTTTTGTATATCATATTCAACTACATACCCTTCAATTCCAGCATATGTATCGGTTCCGGTGACTTCAAAACTTACCGATCCGTCTTCAAAATTGTATGACCATGAAGCGCCTTCTTCAATCACCTGGTCAGCAAAAGCATTTTCCCAATAAGGTTGGTAAATAACTATTCCTGCAGGAGTATTATTTACAGCTTCCTGAAAATTTTCGCTTATGGCATCATGGCTATCAGACGAAAAGCTGTAAAACTCACCATCAATAGTAGCGTTCACCTCAACAGCGGGATCCTGTATCATTATTTCAATAGTGCCGGAACTTTGTTCCTCGCCATTTTCCATAGTATAAAATTCATAAGTAAAGGATACATTCGGATCGAATTTGTACGGCTCCCAGGTCTTCTCCGTACCATTATTATTACCATTGGGGTCGTTTGAACTATCCTCTTCGCATGAGGTTAAAGCCGTAAAGCCAAAAAATGTCAACGCAATAAAAAAACTTAAATACTTAAAATTTCTTAAACGCATAATTCATAGGTTTTTTGTTAATAATTCATTTGTTTTATTCATAGAAATAATCTGAAATTCACTTAAATATTGTGAACGAAGTTATGAATAATAACAGCTTAAAGCAAATCATTTAACAATTAATGTAATTTAACTATTTTAAATCCATATGAATCAATCTGCTATAGGTAACACTGCCGTCAATCAAAACGCTAAGTAATGATAAAAAAAAATGTTACAGATGAGTATGGTCTAAAAAGCCTTCAAACTGCTGATTTTTACCATTTTTACCCCTGATCCGCCTTAGGCGGAGAACTGCTAAAAATCAGCAGTTTGAAAAAGTTTCCCTTAGTCCCGAAAGCTTTCGGGATTAGGGGTCATAAGGCTTTTTAGACTGGGCTCATAGATTAAAAAAGTGACACCGTTCTCTGACTCAAAAACTATTGCTTAATGCTATTGCCCTAACCGGGGAACCGTCGGCACTTTCAAACTTTAGAGGTAAGCATGAAAATGTAAAAACTTTTGAACCCAATATATCCAGGTTGGTTAAATTTTCAATAATTAAAACCTCATTTCCGAGTACAATTTTGTGGATAGGGACATCAACACTGTCAACAGGATCAATGGAAATAGTGTCCAAACCTATACCCTTAAGATGAAACTTCATCAACCACTCGGCAGCTTCCTGGCTTAAGACGGGAAAGTCTTTCTTGTAGGCTTCCGTCTTCCACTTTCCGGCCCATCCGGTATTCAACAATAGAAAATCGCATTCTTTGAGTTTTGATTCGTAAGCTATTAAATCATCTTTTTGAATTAAAGACCCTGAATTTCTTACATCAGCCACAAATGCTTTGCCTATAAATTTTCCCGGATCGAATTGATCAAGCGTTCTTCCCCCTTCAATCATATGATACGGCGCATCGATATGCGTAGAATTATGTGTAAACATTGAGAAATGCAACTGGGAGTAGCCGTCTTTCTCGACCCTGGCGACTTGTTTTATCTGCGGTCTTTCATCTTCGTTAAAGACGGTTATACTTTCATTTATCGTATGGGACAAATCAATTACTTTCATAACTTTTTATTTTGTATGGCAAAATAACGGGGAATAATCAGAATATGCAAGGGGTGTTCCTTGTTTGGTGTTTTGTGTTTTTATTTTCTACACCTTGCTGGTGCTCGTCTATGACAATAGCCTAATCTTTTTGTCGATTGGAGCGACAATTCTAATTTGTTTATCTATGAAACTCATCTTCTTTTAATCCTGATTGCCTGATTATAGACTTAAAGGTACCCAATGGAATTTTTTTACGAGGATGAGGAACAATGACAGTTTGTTTTTCTTTTCGATACTTCACATGGCTTCCTCGCTGAGATACAAAAACAAAACCATTACGCTGCAAAGTTTTGATGATTTGTCTTGAGGAGGGAAGTTTAACCATTTATAAAAGTTTCGCCGATTAGTGCTTCATTAATAGCTGGTATATCAGTGTCTACATTTTTATCTTCAAAATAGAGCTCAAGTGCTTCATTTAAATTATCCACTGCCTCTTGAATTGATTCTCCAAAACTTGAAACTTCCACATTCAAACATTGTGAAACATAATAGTCACCTTCTCTGTAAACAATATATTTAACTGATTTCATATTTATAATCCTCCCTCGAATCATTCTTTATTTAAAGAATAAAAATAGTAATTATTCCCTTATCATACAAGCTATATAATATGTGCTTTTCAACGTTTTCCCGGAAGGCCTTTGCTGGCGCTTGTCTGCGACGAATGCCTACTCCTCTTGTCGTTTAACGACCACATCGATCACTAGACGATACACCCAAGCTACCCCTTGCGCTGCAAGCGCAAAGAGTAATTCGTACTCGTTGAAAACGAGCACGAGCCAGTACATTAATTAGCTATTACTCAATAATTCAGCAATTAGTAGCTATCATTCATCCATTCAACCATTCAAGCAACCATTCGCCAAGACCTTCCATCTTCTCCACCCCGTATGTCCTCCTAAAAAGCTGGAAGGTCAGCAGCACCAAACCCTTCAGCTACATACAACCAATTACTACGAATTACAATAAATTACAATCAATGACGATGAATGACTACCGAATGACTTCTTCCCACTCGAAACTCGGGACCCGAAACCCGAAATAAAAATACCTTCTTGCCTACAGCCCCAGAAACTGAATCCCTACACCGCAGAAAAGAATCAGAGCACCGGCCACGGCGTGGCCATATTGTTTCAAACCGGAGAAACGGAGCTTTTGAATACCGTATTGAGGTACTAAAACTAACAGCAGCATGGTTCCTATGGTTACCAGTCCGAAAACCGCAGCTACCATGATCATTCCGGCAATGCTGACATCGGCGGCGGGAAACATCAATACCGGAATCAAAGGTTCGCAGGGGCCGAAAATAAATACCACAAACAACATCCACGGGATGAGCTGTTTGTAGGATTTTTTAGAAGACGCTCCCGATTCCTTTTCCAGGCTTTCCATAACTCTCTTTCGCTGATGATAAGTCACGGCTTTACGGATGCCCCAGACAAGGTAAGCCAGTCCGAAGGCGATAATCAGCCAGCCGGTGATAGTGCCGCGCAAGGCTTCAAACGCTTCCAGCTGAGCCAGTTTAATGCTCAGGCCAATCCCGAAAATGCCGATAACCACTGAACTACCCACATGGGCAAGCCCACAAACTCCGGTAATCCAGGCGGTTTTCTTTAACGTCCATTGCCGGGCTTTGGAGATGGCAATGAACGGAACATAATGGTCCGGGCCAAGCACTGTGTGGAGAAAGCCCAAACCAGCTGCCGTGGTAAGCAATACGATTAACTGTTGCTCCATATCTTACAAGTATTTTTTGTATTCATCCGGAAGGTCAAAATACTTTTCATAACGGTCCTTATGATATCCGTACTTTTCCACTTCCTGTTCGCTGATTCTGTAGGTCACCTCTTCACCGGCAATGTTGGAAAAGTAAAAATCATAGTGTGTGCCTTCTTCTTCCATATTCATTTTTACAAGATTTTTCTTTTCCTTGTCGTTGAGGGTAGCATGACAAACCGGACAATAAAATTTGTACTCCTCCCCCTCCCTGATTTCAAAATCGGGATGCGTTTCTTTCGAATAGTTTCCTACTTCCGGATTGAGAAAAATCAATCCTTTTTCGTTATAAGGGCTCTTTGCCGCAAGAACAATGTTATCTCCAACCCTTAAATGCGCTCGACAGATTGGGCAATAATAATTTTTCATGGCTTCGGTATTTTTTGATTTTTATTATAACTATTTATTAATGCTCTGACTATTCTATCGGCGGCTGATTGAACCTGCGGGGTTAACCCCATGCCGAAAGTCACTTCTTCCGGTTGAATACCTAAAACCCACTGATTTTTCGCATCGAAAAACGAAGAAATCGTGCTTAAGGATAAGTTATGTGTGTTGGTTGTTGTGTTCTGCACATCGCTAACGGTAACAAGTTTATAAAACCCCGGCTCCTCTGTCATATCCATAGCATCGATCATCACAATGGTCTTAGCCTGCCGATCATTTATTTTTCCGATATAATTTTCAATGCTGTTTTCAGCGATTACTATATCTTCAATCCCTTGTTCCTTCAACTGTTCGCTGATATATATGCCGACACCGTCATCCCTTTTGATGCGGTTTCCCATACCGACAAAAAGCAATGCATTCCAGTCAATTCTATCAATATTAAACCAATTACTCATCAGGCAACAAATTATTCACCAATACTTTACGCAAGCAGTTCGGGCAAAGCACCTTAAATGTGTCTTTTCTTCTCAAGCCCTCTGTCACTTCGGTCTTCGTTTCTCCAGGTTTTGACAGTTTCAGCTCATCATTTAAAGCATTTAAATCAATAAGGGACGAGTATGCTTTGGGGCCTAACTTTTTATGCAGAAACTGAATATGCTCTTTGGTAGTAATGACCGCTCCGCAATTTTCGCATAGCAGCAGCTCTTTTTCCTGTGTCTCGACCGTATTTTCATCTTTTCGGTCGAAGGTGGACAGGTCGTAATCCGTATCCGAAAGAATCACCCCTTCGCCAGTAATGCAATAGTTCTGACATTGCCCACAGAAAATACATTTCCCGTAATCCCGTACTATCTTCCTGATGCCACGCTCCTTGTCGTCTTCAACCGTAATCGCATAAGAAGGACAAACATTCGAGCAGGTCAGGCAACCAACGCATTTTTCATCGTTAACGGTCGGTTTGCCTCTGAAACCCTCAAACGGTGTATGCGGTTCTTTTGGAAACTTCGTTGTATATGGAGCCGTAAACAATGAAGTCACCGCTTCTCTCACTTCTCTGAGTTTCGGATATTTCATTTTTCTACCTCCTTATAATCGTCTTTCACACTCTTGTCACCAAGCTTAATGCCTGCTATATGTGATCCCCTGACCAAAGCATGTGCTCCGACTGTGGCGGCAAAGAAAAGCAATGGTATGGCTATCAACGCTTTCACTCCCACTTCCACAAATCCGTAATGGACAAGCACACCTAACAAAATACTGCACGTACCCAGGGTCACACACTTTGTAGCTGATTGGAGCCTGTTGTAAACATCAGGAAACCGAATCAGCCCCAGGCAGCCCAGGAAGTTAAAAGCAATGCCAATCGTTATGATAATTGTACTAACCATATCATTCGTTTAATTTTTTACCACTCAGATATTTCGCTAATGTCAGTGTTCCTATAAAACTCAGGATGACCCAGGCGATTCCGATATCCAGCAAAAACATGCGATCGGTAGTTATGGCCATAATGGCGCAAATACCCACTACCAGGATACCGAAAATATCGATCCCCACCATCCGGTCGGCTACCGTTGGGCCTCTGATAATCCGGTAAAGGCAAAAAGCGCATAAACCGATTTGTATGTATAACAATACTTCAAGCATCATTCAAATATTTTTTTGATGTATTTTTCAAACCGTCCTGAAACCTCACGGGCATATTCTTCAGGTTTGTCCGATTTCACATAAATCCAATGCACGAAAATATCATCGCCTATTATATCTACCGTAATGGTTCCCGGTGTCATGGTAATCGAATTGGCCAGCATCGTGCGGGCTATCTCCGATTTTACTTCGAGGGGTACCCGTACAATTCCAGGCTTGATAGGCATGGCCGGATGTATCACCCGGTAAGCCACATCAAAATTGGCTTTCAGCACCTCCCAGATAAAGATGCCCAGATAAATCACAAACCAGTAATACCTTTTTGGCTGCCCGAATTTGTAAAGATTATGTACGAAATACTTCCCGAACAGTAAGGCGCCGATTAAAGCGGCTACCGCTCCAACGACAATATTCGCCAGTGTCAGGCTGAACGTTATCAGCAGCCAGAAAACCAGGAGTATTATAAAAAGCGCTATAAATCTCATATTATGATCCTATTATTTTCGATGCATATTCACCTGTATTCATTAAAACATCCACTGCGGGATTCAGCAATATCTCCCTGAAAAAGGGAAAAACCATTAAACTCATCAGCACGCAGAGAATCACCATCGTGATCATGGAAAACTTCATGGAAAATGGCAGCCTGAGTTTTATTAGGCTCACCCCTGATTCTTTCAGGTTAAAGAAGGCATAGCGAATAAATTTCATGAAAGAACCCAGTGTCACAAAATTCACAAATACCGCCAATGCAGCCAGCAGGTAAAACTCGGCCCGTACTGCAGCGATAATGATCAATAATTTGCTGAAAAAGCCATTAAACGGTGGAACTCCTGAAATAGCCATAGAAGCCCCCAGCGATGTGGAAGAAGTTACCGGCATCTTTCGGGAAAGTCCGCCCAACTCCTTCAAATTCCTTGTTCCGGCTAAATACTCAATCGCCCCGGCATCCAGAAAGAGTAAACCTTTAAATACCGCGTGATTAATCAGGTGGAACAATCCACCTGCTATCGACAGGGCTGCTACGGTTCGGTTGCCGTCCTCAAAAATGATCATCATACCAATGCCTACACCGATGACCACATAGCCCATCTGACTGATGCTGTGGTAGGCAAGCAGGCGCTTCAGGTCCCATTGGCCAATCGCCAGCAGGACGCCTATCACCATGGACAGCGTGCCTAAAACAATAATTACCAGAGTTAATTCATAGGTAATGGTGAAGATATTGAAAAACAACCTGATCAACGCATAAACGCCCACAGCCTTAATCAAAACCCCGGACAGCATTGCCGAAATGGGTGAAGGCGCAGAGGAATGGGCATCCGGCAGCCAGGCATGAAACGGTATCATGGCCGCTTTCAACCCAAATCCAACTATCAGGAGAACTTCGGTAAATATCAAAGCTGTGCTTTGATCCTCGTATTGAAGTATGGCCGAAATGTCTGCCAGGTTCAGCGTCTGGGTCTGCCAGTAAAGCAATCCGACGGCAAAAAGTATCAGAAGGGAAGCGATACCCCCTAAAACCTGGTATTTGAAAGAAGCCTCCAGCTCCCTTTTCTCCGTTCCGAAAGCGACCAAAGCATAAGAGGCGATAACAGCTATTTCGAGGAAGACATATATATTAAAGATATCACCGGAAAGGACTACACCATTCATACCTGCAATCATCAGGCAAAGCAGAGCATAAAAATTATTTTCTGCCGTAAACCGCTTGATGTATCCCATCGCATAAAAAGTGGAGAGAAAAGCAATCAGGTTGACGGTAAGAAGAATAAAAGCGCTTAACCCGTCATAAACAAGGTAAATGGCTATCGGGATGCCTTTCACCGCTTCCCATCCACCAACTTTAGTTACAGCCGGCGCATCATAACCCACTACGTAAAACCATACACTGTAAACAACAAGGAACAATGTGATCAAAACACTAAGCGTCTTCTGAAAGCCTTTCACAAAATGCCCCACAATGGGTATCAGGAAGGCTCCCAAAAGCGGTAAAATGATATATAAAGCCGGTATCAGTTCCATAATTATCCTTTTAGTTCATTCACTTTGCGGATATCAAACGTTCCGTATTTTTTATAAATCCTTATCGCGATAGCCAGAAGCAATGCCGTGGTGGCCAGACCAATCACAATAGCCGTCAGCACCATCGCCTGCGGCAACGGGTCAACGTACACTGGATTTTCCATCTCCTCTTTAAGAATCGGAGCCAATCCGTTTTCGATATAGCCTATCATAGCCAGAAACAGGAAACAGCTGAACTCCATGATCGAAAATCCAATCACAATCTTTATCATGTTACGCCGCGTCAGAACGCCGTAAAGTCCTACCAAAAACAGTATGAAGCACATTATATAAACGGTCATGATGCTACCTCCTCTTTATAAATTACCAATGCGAGGAAAATCGTCAGCAATGCTGCCGCTACCTCCATCCCTATGAAAATATTGTATATCGGGATAACACCCGCACTTATTAGCTCTCCTACTTGTCCCTGCGGTAAATAGTTATTGAAAAATACATGCACACCGAGGAACAACCCGGCAAGTGCAAGTAATATAACGATAAGCAAGGCTGCACTTTCGGTAATGGACGTTTGGGTTTCCTCCTTTCTCAGGCTGATGACTTTACTGCCAAAAGCCAGAATCAAAAGAATAAATCCTCCGGCCACAATCGCCCCGCCGGCAAATCCCCCACCGGGCGTCAGGTGTCCGTGGGTGATAATGTAGAGCCCATACATAAATATCAGTCCGCTCATTAGCTGTGTTACTTTTTTTACTATTTGCGTCATTCCATTCATGATGCCGATTCTTTTTTGGGTTTGGAACGCAAGATTGTTACTACTCCCAGCGCTGCTGTAAAAAGTATGGTAGCTTCGCCAAGCGTATCATATCCTCTGAAATCAAACAGGACGCCTGTGACCAAATTGGCTGCTCCCGTGCTTTCGGCTCCCATTTGGGTGTAATACTGGGCCATCCGCATGGAATGATCACCAAATGGCTGGAGTGGCTGAATCATAAAAGCAAAAATGTACACCAGGAATCCCACAATGATGACAGACGTCACGATGTTGAGAATCTTATTCCGGTTCCAGCTCTCCTTCACTTCCTTCCTGCTGGAGTTTAAAACCACAGCTACCATGACGACCAGTGTAATGGTTTCCACCACTATCTGAACAATAGCCAAATCAGGCGCCCGTAAATTCAGAAAACAAATCACCAGCCCATACCCTACAATGCCCTGTGCAATCAGTGCCGAAAGCAGGTCTTTGGCGTGCAGGGCATATAAAGCCCCGATAATCATAAAACCAATCAGTATTGAAAGCAGCGTTTCCATAGTTTTCTACCGTTTAAATTTTGTAACAGTTTACCTGTTGTCCCATATTCTTTATCACGCTCTAAGTGTATCTTTTACTATATCAGGCATAGTCTGTATATTTCTATAAAATCAACAACAATAGTATTATAGCCAGACCACCATATATCCAAAAAGCATAGGTTGTCAGCACCCCTGTATGAATTGTACTAAACCCTTTGTTGGTCCACAACACAAAGCCTTTAAAAAGGTCGTAGATGTCAAACCACTTCTCCTCGGCCCTGGCGTAGAAAAAGGCCAGATATCTTGATTTACGCAGCGTATGATAAAATCCCGTTATCGGATAACCCTGTGTCTCATCAGCTTTTTCCCCGCCTATAAAAGGCTCGACCTTTCGCATATTTTTCAGACTTCCAATCCAGTAAATCAAAA
The DNA here is from genome assembly GCA_021740175.1 of Bacteroidales bacterium. Lineage (GTDB taxonomy): Bacteria > Bacteroidota > Bacteroidia > Bacteroidales > JAIPAH01 > JAIPAH01. Next base: position 13,695 of record JAIPAH010000001.1, on the reverse strand, counting down.
ATCCTACAACAATAGAGGCCACTACGAGCCATAACAAGAGTGATGAATCCCAAATACCAACGAAAGCGAATGTCCCGGAAACCGGCATGAACAGCTCTTTAATCACATATTCGGTGGCAAAGGCTCCAAACCAAATACAAATCACAGCTAATAGCATCATGGGGATCCACTGTAATAGGCCCACTTCTTTTATTTTTTCATAAATCTCTTTCTTCCTTCCCAGGAATATTCCTGATACATATTTTATGAAACTGGCTAATGTCAGGGCAGAGCCGAATACGGCAAGAGCCAGCCAAATAATCCATAACTGACTGGCTATTCCGGATTGCTGTCCGAAATCAACAATGCCCTGGTAAATCATCCATTTCGAAGCAAAACCGTTTAAGGGTGGAATTCCGGAAATAGACAGGGCAAAAACAACAGCTGCAATAAACGTGAGGGGCATTTTGGAAGCTAATCCACCGGTCTTATCAATATCACTGGTCCCTGTTCGTCGCTCAACGGATGCTGCTGTAAGAAAAAGTCCTCCTTTGTAAACCGCATTATTAAACATATGGAATAAGCCAGCAGCTATCCCAAGGGGTGAACCCAGAGAAATCCCTACTATCATATATCCTACCTGAGAAACGGCATGATACCCTAACAGTTTTTTGAAATTATGCTGTATTAAAGCCATCATCACGGCAAAAATGATGGTGCACACGCCAATGATAAGCAAGGCAAACACAAGCCACTGGTTTAGCTCGAAGATGCGGCTGCAAAGTAATGCCAGGAAATAAATGCCAATAAGTTTATCGAAAGATGCGGGCATGTAAGCCGAACTTAATCCGTGAGCCTTTTCAGTGAAATTCAAAATCCATGTGTGGAAGGGAAAGGCGCCGGCCTTGGTAAAAGCACCAATCGCCAGTAATAAAAAAGCCATCACAGCAGGACCGCCGGTTGTAGCAATGGAAAGCTCACTAATATTTAACGTGCCGGCAATATTCCAAATCAGACCAATGCCTATGATCATCAACGCATCGGACGATCCGATAATAATAAGCGTCTTTTTAGCAGAAGCAGAACTCGCTTCATCATTCTGGGCTATCAGCTTATAGAGGGTATAACCCAATACCCCCCAGAAGAAAAGGAAAAGCAAAAGGTTCTCCGCTAATACGGTTCCTGCTGAACAGCCCAGGGTTATCAAAAACCATGAGTAAAAATGAGCCGGAAAATCAGCATTCTTTTCCCGGTAAATCGAATACAAACCTATCAGTGGGGCTAAAACTGCCAGGAAAAGCAGGATAAGTTTGCTCAGGGCATTCATATTAAGCACCGTAAATTCCTGAAGGGTATGGGTGAACTGTGTAAGAAAAGCAGAACCCTGTACTTGTTGAATCAATGGAACTATAACCTCTTCCGCGCCATAAATTCTTATGGCTGCAAACAGCACTAACAACGTTACCGCAAAAGCAGCTGACCCTTTCCAAATGCGCAGCTTATCCGGTACAAGGAATAAAAGTATTCCTACGGCAAGCGGTAGAAAAATGAGTATGTTTAACAAGTCTGTCATAACATGTTTTTCTTTAGTTCTCTTGTTCTGGCCTGTGAATGTTTAATTAGTTCATCCCCGCTAAGGATTCGTTTCCCGGTACTACTGTCATAAGCCACTGCCATCCGTTCCGTGCAGCAGTAGCAAGGATCGACGGCGGCCAGTGAAATGGCCGCATCCGAAATGGTTTGTCCGACACACGATTTCTTAAACGTAGCGATGTTGACATAGCTTGGCGCCCTGATTTTATGACGAACCGGGGAATTCGAGCCATCGGTTTTAACAAAATGAAAGACTTCTCCTCGCGGTGCTTCGGCATGGCCCATTCCGATCCCTTCGGGTATCTCCCATACTTTTGTCTGGATATTTCCTTCCTCCAGTTTCTCCATTTTATCGAGACACTGCTCAATGATTTTTACAGACTCATACATTTCAAGCAGTCTCACTTTGGCTTTTGCAAATACATCCCCTTCCGGGGAGGTGATCACTTTCCAGTCCACCAAATCATAAGCGGCATACGGGTCATCCCTGCGCACATCGATCTCGACGCCTGAAGCTCTGGCTGTAGGCCCTACGGCAGCGTAATCAATAATATCTTCACGTGTCATGACGCCAACACCCTTAGTCCGGGCGTGTATCACCGGATCATCCATTACTGCCCCGGTTAAAAGATCTATTTTCTTTTTCAGGCCCTCAAGTTCTTCTCTTATTTTCGGGAATTTCGATTTTTCGATATCCCGGCGAACACCACCGATGGTAAACATCGCATAGCTGTTGCGGTTCCCCGAAATAATCTCAAACAAATCGAGCACCGGTTCGCGGTATTTCCAGGCCCACATAAAGACCGTATCATAACCCAGAAAATGCCCGGCCAGCCCTACCCAGAGAAGGTGACTGTGAAGGCGTTCCAGCTCGCCTATAATACTGCGGATATATTTGGCCCTGTCGGGGATTTCCACCTTTCCAATCTCTTCCATGCAGTTGGCAAAAGCAAAGGGATGCGATGTGGAACAGATACCGCAGATACGCTCCACCAAGAAGAAAACCTGCTCAAAGGTCTTCTCCTCCGCCAGTTTTTCGATTCCGCGATGATTATAGCCGGTCTCCCACTCTATATCAACCACATTCTCCCCTTCGCAGTAGAGCTTAAAGTATTCCGGCTCTTCCTGAAGCGGATGGTAAGGTCCTATGGGTATGATCTTTTGTTTGCTCATGATTTAAAATCTTTTCGATACGGGTATGTCCCTTCCGGCCAATTCCCTTCTGATATCAATGGCACCATGTTGGGATGTCCTTTAAATTCGATACCAAGCAATTCATGGATTTCCCGTTCTATCCATTCAGCCCCTGAAAGCAGTTTCGTCAGTGAATCCACAACGGGATTTTCATGGGGTAACACGACATGCACATTGATGACATGACCTTCACTATCATTACTGAAATGGTATAGAATCTCAAACCCCTTCTTTGTATGTAATCCGCTGGCTATGATAAAGCGAAAATTTTTCTCTGAGAGAAAAACGCCAGCCAGCACTGTCAGAGATGCCGGATCAATCGTGAGAGTGATGCGAAGCGGATTATGCTCTGTCACCTCCACAATTTTTTCCGCGAACCGGTTTTTTATCTCCTCTATGAATGGGTTGTTTTCCATAGTTTATTTAATCGTTTCAGATAACTTCATTAGTCCGGATATCATAGCTTCAGGCTTTGGCGGACAACCCGGAATGTAAGCGTCCACCGGGATAATGGTATCCACCGGGCCGGCAAAAGGTAAACCTTCGGCAAATATGCCTCCGGTACAACCGCAAGCTCCAAAAGCTACCACATAAACCGGCTTCGTCACTTGCTCATAGATATCCAGTAGCCGGGATTTATCCCTCCCGTTCATGGAACCATTTACAAGGAGAACATCGGCATGGCGGGGACTACCCACCAGTTTAATACCAAATCGTTCCACGTCGTATCGTGGCGTCAGACAATCCAGGATTTCGATGTCACAGTTGTTACATGAAGCGCCACCGAAATGGAAAACCCACAATGATTTTTTTAAACAAAAACTCTTTAATCCCACAAGCCTGATTTTAAAGTCCTAAATAATGTAACACCAGTCCTGCAATCACCAACAGATTCATCCATAACAGGAAAAAGCGCATGGCCTGGCTGATCTTTACCCGCGGATTGGTATTGCGGATCAAAATCATCAGCACCAGGACCAGCACAATCTTAAGTATGGACCACAAAATGTGGATGCCGGTAAATGTCAGTCCTCCCAGGAATATCTCAGCAACAAATACCGGGAGGATAAACAGCAGGATATATTTTGTATATTTTATGATCGCAAAAGCTGTCCCGGAATATTCCATGAATGCCCCTTCAGCGATCTCGGTTTCCGCTTCAGCCAAGTCAAAAGGTACAAGCCCGGCTTTTCCCTGGATGGCAAACAAAGCAGCAATAAAGAGCAAAACCCCTGAGACACTACCTATAAAAGCTCCCTGGGATTGCTGCATCATCATAATTTGATCCATGTGAAGCGTTTGTCCGCTCTTAAGAATAACACCGGCAACAACAAGCATGAATGTCAGCTCATAGCTGAGTATCAATTTTATTTCACGGGAAGCACCCACTGCCGAAAGTGGATTACCCGAGGCCATTGCCCCGATAACAAACATCAGCGAAGGAATCGCCAACAAGTAAAACAGCACGATGATATCTCCCTGAAAACCGGCCGTAATACCCAAGGCCGGCAAAAGCACCAAAAGCGCAGCGGCAGTGGCTCCGAATAAGCCCAGTACGGGTGCTAACAGGAAAAAGATAGCCGATCCCCTCTTTGGCAAAACAGTTTCTTTCACCAACAATAATTTCAGAAAATCATAAAACGGCTGTAATACAGGGGGGCCTTGTCTGAACTGGACGCGCGCTGTAACCTTACGATCCACCCAGGCAATCAGGCCGCCTACAACGCCCGCAAAGAGCATTCCCGGATATATCAAAAAGTAAAACAACTGTTCACCCATGGTTATTCCAGTTTTTTTAGTTTTTCCCAGGGATAATCCTTAACCAGTATCCCGGGCATCAATTCGTATATATTATTTTCCTCATCTTTTTCCTTATCGGTATATTGCACAGTTCCTTCCGGACTCTCATTGATGAATCTTTCCTTCTCTTTCTCATCCTTCAGATTGAAATAGAGGTTTTCGGTTCGTTTATACTCATAAAAATCACTCATCATCGTTCCGAAAGGACAAATAGTAACACACGATTTGCATGCAACACAAAGATTGGTGGAACGGATAATCATCCCGTCCTCATTTTTCTCCAGGGCATCTTCAGGGCAGACGGTAACGCAGGGAGCATCCTCGCATTGCCGGCATGTATAGGTGAAAACGGCAAGCTCCCGAAGTGGCTTCAACCCGTTTGTTTCAGGTTCTCCACCAATAACGCCTTCAGGGACTTTCTTATCGCATCCCTCATTGATGCATTCCCGGTATTTTGTCAGGTCTATCAAAATATTATTCATAATCGCCTATTTCCAGATATCAGGTTGATCTTTAATCTCGTCATACGAAAACACAGGCCCATCTTTGCACACAAAATATTTACCCATCATGCAGTGACCGCATTTGCCCACGGCACACGACATGTTTTTCTCCATGGATAGAAAGATTTTGTGTTCGGGATATCCTATATCCAAAAGCTTCTGAACACCAAATTTCATCATAATAGGGGGTCCGACAACCACTGCAGCAGATTCTTCCACATTAATGCTGATCTCATCCAGCAGACAAGTCACAACACCCTCGGTTTCGTTCCACTCATCATCGGCCTGATCCACACTACGATATACCTCAAATTTGTCAACTGAACGCAGGTGATCGATATATCCTTTGTAAATGCAATCTTTGGGTGTTTTGGAACCATAGCAGAAGGTCAGCTTCTTAATCTTGTCCTTTTCCGCTTCAAGGTTGTACAATAGCGAACGGATTGGGGCAAAACCGCATCCTCCACCCAGCACGAGCACTTCCTTCCCGTAAAGCTTTTCCAGTGGGTAACCCCGGCCATAAGGCCCCCTGATACCCAAAACAGCGCCTTCTTTAAGGTTATGTATTTTTTCCGTGACAAACCCGGCTTTCATGATCGTTACTTCAATCCTATCTTTAACCAAAGGCGATGAGGAGGGAGTAAACGGAGCCTCACCGATACCCTCAAGTGACAGCTGGATAAACTGCCCGGTTTTGAAACTGAATTCCACCTCAGGTTCAAGCACAAAGGTTTTAATGGAAGGCGATTCATCAATCACCTTCGTAAGAGTAGCTTTAACCGGTTTATATAGGTCAACGGTTGCAGTGGTCATGTTTCAACGGTTTCTTTTTTATTCAGTTCCCTGAAAAGGTCGTTTTTATTGATATCGCCAATACAGGCTTCGATGCAACGGCCGCAGCCTGTACAGGCCTTAGATTCGAATTTTTCCGGTTTCCAGACGTACTTGCACATATAGCGGTTTCGGAATCTCTTAGATAAGGGCCTTAGCGGATCTTCTCCGGCGGCGACCCTTTCAAATCCCGGATACTGACAGGTATCGATACTGCGGACCTTCTCAAATTGCGGGCGCTCAATAAAGAGAAAGCAGGAGCATGTAGGACAAATCGCCGAGCATGCTCCGCATGATACACAGGTATCGGAATATCGCTGCCATATATCTTCCTCCGAAGCCGTTATGAGCTTACCGGTCTGCTGATAATCCGGCAAATCGGCGTTTTTACCATTTAACTCCTTCTCAACATCCGTCTGAATATCGTTCAGTTTGGTTAATTCTTTTTCGGTAATACGCTCATAACTATTTATCCAGTTTTTTCTGAAGGTCTCTCCTGCTTCGGTTTTTACGTTGAGAACAATTTTGTCTTCGATATAGGAAATCACAATATCCGTATTCTCTTCCGGGTAAGGCTTAAAACCATAAGTAGTACAATGACAATGCTCAAGGGTGCTATGGCAATCAAATCCAATAAGAAGCGTGTTTTTCCGGTGGCCGGAATAATTCGGATCGATATAATCCTTATCCAGGTATATTTCATCCAGAATGGAAAGGGCGCTTAAATCGCACGAAGGAGCTCCCATTACAATGCGTTTCTTATCACTTTTAGAGGGGTTAACTACATTCTCTTTTACAGGAAGGAAAAAAGTCTTTAACGGAGTAGAGGGTTTGGGCCGGTTGTAAATAATATTTTTCACGTTACTTTCTGTCACAATGGAATACTCAATGCTTTCTCCGAAATGAAAGGGCGCATAAATATCATACTCATTCAATATGGAGTTTAACAGTGTATCCCAGTTCGATTTTAGTAGTGTATAATAAGTCTCCATAAAATTAATTTATTGTGACAATATTCACAATATAAAATTAATATAAATTAAATCTTTTGTCAAATAAATATCCAAATTTTTTCTATATTATGTACTTTTTTTATTTAATCTAATTTTTTTTAACTCTCATATAAAGCTATTTAAGAGACTTTAAACCAAAACCCTTGATTTTTATTGAATCATATATTATTTTTAATACATATTTTAATTGTGATATATAAAACAAATGTCTTCTACTGAATTTACCAAACGACTACTTACTTACCGGTTAAGCCTACTCCATTTGCAGGAAATTGGGCTGAATGATGTATATTCACATTTGATAGCAGGGGAAACGGGATTCAGTGCCGCTCTGATCCGAAAAGACTTCTCAAGAATCAACGTCAAGGGGAAAAGAAGAGGGGGATATGAAATTGATGTTATCCTGCAGGCTATCAATAATTATTTTGGAGATGATAAAGTCAGCAAGGTAATCCTCGTCGGTATGGGGAACATCGGGTCAGCCATTGCCCGGTATAAAGATTTTCAAAATCAGAAACTCCGTATTGTTGCTGCTTTTGATATTGATCCGGCCAAACAACGAAAAAAATTTTCTATCCCGGTTTATAGCATGGGCAAATGCCAGGAAATTATATATTGTTATGAAATCGAAGCCGGTATCATTGCTGTTCCGGCTTTTTCTGCGCAAACAGTATGTGACCGGTTGGTCTATTGTGGAATAAAGGGCATTTTAAATTTTGCCCCGGTCAACCTGAAGGTTCCTGAGGAAGTATATGTTTCAAATGTAAGCTTAAGCAACGAGTTGCGCCATGTCATCTATCACGCAAAACAAAATAAGTGATATGAGTATTACGGCCAAGCATATTGATATCAGCGGATTAGTGCAAGGTGTGGGCTTTCGGCCGTTCATATACCGGCATGCCAAACAGCATGATCTTACCGGTTGGGTCAGGAATTATACCGGTGGCGTTGAAATTCATTTGGAAGGTAATAAAGCAGACTACCATAAATTCATCGATACCCTAAGAAATAAGGCTCCCCGGGCTTCTCAAATCTCGAAAATAAAAGAAAACCCCACGGATACATACCATTACAGCTCTTTTACCATCCAACCCAGCTTGAATGGTTCCCAAAAAATAACCAACATTTCCCCGGATATTGCCGTGTGCGAAGATTGCCTGGAAGACATAAAAAAACAACCCCGTCGATTCCGGTATCCTTTCACCAACTGCACACATTGCGGTCCGAGATTCTCCATCGTCAAGGATCTCCCCTACGATCGCAAACATACCACTATGAAAGACTTTGAGATGTGCCCTGATTGCCGGGAAGAATACGAGAATGTGACAGACCGGCGGTTCCATGCACAGCCGGTCTCCTGCCGGAAGTGCGGACCGATCTTCGAACTTATCGGCAATAAAAATAGTCTTGAGAAGAAACTTGAATATAATTTTGATAGTAATCTCCCGGATAGTTGGCAGTTGACAGTTGGCAATATGCAAGAAGAATATTTGTTTGCCAACTGCCAACTGCCTATTGCCAACTTAAAAAAGCCTTCCACTAAAAACACTCATCTCCTGAACAAGTTAGCACAATCCATCACCTCCGGCAAAATTCTCGCCCTCAAAAGCATCGGTGGCTTCCAACTCATAGCAGACGCTACCAATGAGGCGACTATCAGGCGACTCAGAAAGATCAAGCAGCGCCACAGCAAGCCTTTTGCGGTGATGTTTAAAGACCTGGAGACGGTTAAGCAATTTGCCCGGGTAAGTAATGCAGAGGCAAAAGCGTTACAAAGCTGGCGGCGTCCGATTGTTATACTCCGGGAGAAGAAATCCCTATCGAAAGAAGTCAACCGGGATTTCCCAACGCTTGGCGTGGTTTTGCCCTATTCGCCACTCCATTATTTGATGATGGAAGCTCTGGATACACCGGCCATAGTTTTCACAAGCGCCAATCTCAAGGGGCAACCCCTAATTTCTGAAAATGAAAAAGCGCGGCAACTCCTTGAAAATAATTTCTGTGATGCTGTTCTGCAGCATAACCGGGAAATCAGCCACAGGCTCGATGACTCCATTGTCCGGATTATAAATGGTAAACCGGCCTTAATTCGAAGAGCGCGGGGTTTTGTTCCTGAGCCGATTCAAATGAAAGCCAATGTGGAAGGTGTCCTGGCTATGGGTGCTGACCTGAAAAACAGTTTTTGCACGGGGAAAGACCGGAGAGCGATCATGAGCCAGTATGTAGGGGATTTAGAGAATTTTGACGTATTTCACCTTTACCAAAATTCCATACACGAATTTCTCCGTCTTTTCAGGGTTAAGCCTGAAATTATTGCCTGTGATACTCACCCCGATTACCATTCATCAAAATATGCGGTCAGGCTGATTCGAAAGGACACAAATCTCAATGGCAAAAAACCGCAGCTTGTATGCGTCCAGCACCATCACGCCCACATAGCATCCGTCATGGCCGAACATCATCTCGATGAAAAAGTAATCGGCGTAGCCATGGACGGTACAGGTTATGGCGATGACGGAAAAATCTGGGGCAGTGAGTTTTTTGTTAATGGCCTGGAAAGCTATGAACGGCATTACCATCTCGCCTACCTTCCGCTTCCGGGTGGCGAAAAAGCCATCAAAGAACCCTGGAGAGTGGCTACGGCAGTCCTTTATCAAATTTTCGGCCGGGAATTTTTACAATTTCCCCAGAACCGCGATATGGCAAAAAAAGATCAACTTTCGGTAATCAAAGCCGTGCAGAAAAACCTAAATATCCATAAATCCTGTGGTATGGGAAGATTATTTGATGTAGCAGCAGCTCTGCTCAACCTTTTGCACACCAGCCACTTTGACGGTGAAGGGCCCATTAAACTGGAAAACATCACTACCAGTGCCGAGCAATCTTATCCTTTCCGGCTTGAAAATGCAACATTCAACTACGAGCCCATCATACGCTCGATGGTGGATGAGCTGAGAGCAAACGCTCCAAAAGGAACCATTGCTGCCCGTTTTCATAATACGATAATAGAAATGATTGAATATGGAGTAAAAAAAATATCCGCTTCAGAAGGAATTAAAAAAGTAGCTCTCTCGGGCGGGATATTTCAGAATAAATATATCACAGAAAAACTAACAGCTCGATTAATAAAGAACGGAATGACTGTTTATACGAATGAAAAAGTTCCCGCCAACGACGGGGGCATTGCTTTAGGACAAATGGTTATTGCGGACAAAAAGAAACAACTATGTGTTTAAGCATACCGGCAAAAGTTGAAGCGATAAACGGTGATAAAGCCAGGGTTTCCATGTCTGGAAACGAATACCGGGCGGACATCAGCTTAATTGATGATTTACATGAAGGGGAATATGTTCTGCTTCATGCGGGTTTTGCCATACAAAAAATCAGTGAGCAGCATGCCCGTGAAACCCTGGAATTGATTGAAGAGATGAACCGCGTAAATAAAGGATTAAAGTGAAATACATCAACGAATACCGGCAGAAGCATTTGGTGGAAACGCTTTTAACAAATATTAAAGCGGAAGCTACCGGTGATTACCATTTTATGGAAGTATGCGGAAGCCACACACATGCTATCCGACGTTTCGGGCTCCCTTCGCTGCTTCCCGAAAACATCCGGCTTCTTTCCGGGCCGGGCTGCCCGGTATGCGTCACCGACCAAAACTACATCAACAGGGCTGTCGAACTGGCCTTGAACAACGATACAATCATCGCTACCTACGGAGATTTGCTGCATGTACCCGGCAATGACAAAAGCTTAAATGATTGCAGGGAAGAAGACGCCGATGTCAGAGTAGTTTATTCATCGCTGGATGCCCTGGCCATTGCCTCCCAAAATCCGGAGAAATCCGTGGTTTTCCTGGCCATCGGTTTTGAAACCACCGCCCCGGCTACCGCAATTGCCATTCAAAAAGCCGACTCGCAGAATATCAACAATCTTTTTTTCCTTAGTGCTCATAAAATCATGCCTCCGGCCATGAAAGCCGTGATCGATGACGGAGTCACCCTCAACGGCTATATCTGTCCGGGCCATGTCAGTACTATCACCGGAAAGTCGATTTATGAAGATTTCCCGGAAAAATACAAGGTAGCTACCGTTATATCGGGTTTTGAACCCACGGACATCCTTCAATCGATCCTTATGCTTATCCGGCAAGTAAATTCCGGAGATTTCAAAACCGAAATCCAATACAAAAGAGCGGTAAAACCGGAAGGCAATGTCAGGGCTCAACAGGTCATGGACGAGGTTTTTGAAATAAAAGTCGACCGTTGGCGGGGATTCGGAACCATACCGGCCAGCGGTTTGAAACTCAATAACAGGTACTCGGAATATGATGCGGATAAAAAATTCAGCATCCCTATTCCCGAGCCGGAAGAAGATAATGGTTGCATCTGCGGGGAAATACTGAAGGGTAGAAAAGAACCGGAAGAATGCAGGCTTTTTGCTACGGTTTGTACTCCGCGTAATCCGAAAGGAGCCTGCATGGTATCGGCGGAGGGTAGTTGCAATGCACACTTTAAATACAGGAATTATGGCTAATAAGATAGAAATAGGACACGGTAGCGGCGGACTGATGACGCAGGAGCTGATTCAGGAGCTCTTCATGAAGTACTTCGACAACCAGTGGCTGAAGGCCGAAGGTGACAGCGCAATAGTGGATTCCACCCATCAAAAAATCGCCTTTACCACGGACTCATACGTTATCAATCCGCTGTTCTTCCCGGGCGGAGACCTCGGGAAGCTGGCGGTGTGTGGCACTGTCAACGACCTGGCCGTCACAGGCGCCCGTCCCTCCTACCTCACCGCCGGATTTATCATCGAAGAGGGATTATCGCTTGAAACATTGGAAAACATCGTCAAAAGCATGAAAGCCGAAGCGGACAAAGCGGGAGTCCACATCGTGGCCGGTGACACAAAAGTGGTGGAAAAAGGCCAGGCTGACCGGCTTTTCATTAACACCAGCGGGATGGGCTTTGTGGATGAGCTCCATAAAAACCTCGCTAATGGGAAGCTGATTACCGAGGGTGATAGGGTTTGGGTGAATGGAACCCTGGGCGACCATGAAGCAGCCATCATGAATGCTCGCGAGGCGTATTTTGAAAATTCTCGTTTGGAGTCGGACTGTGCATCACTCAATGGTCTGATTCGTGAGTTGCTGGACCGGTGTAATACCATTCGCTTTATCCGGGATATAACCCGTGGCGGTTTAGCTGGGATACTCCATGAAGTAGCGGGGATGTCCTCCCTTGGTTTTGAGATAAACGAAGATAAAATTCCCATCAGCGAAGGCGTGCAGGCCTTTTGCGAATCGCTGGGATATGAGCCTTTGCATATGGCCTGCGAAGGGAAATGTATAGTCATAGCCGATGAATCGGAGGCGGAGAGAGTAGCCTCCATCATGAAAAATCATGAATTCGGGAAAAATGCTGCCCAAATAGGCCAAATCACCAAAGAGCATCCCGGTGATGTGGTGCTCGATACGATGATAGGCGGTCGCCGTCTGCTGGAGCCGCCCAGGGCAGCCAAAGTACCGAGAATTTGTTGAAAATATGCATGAATTAACCGTCATAGAAAACGTATTACAGATTTCCGGGCAGGTGGCAAAGGAAAACAACCTGTCGAGAATCGATGTCATCAACCTGGATGTAGGGGGAATGCAGCACCTGAACGAGGAAATTATGCAACACGGTTTTGAAGCCGCCAAAAAGGACACGGTAGCTGCCGGGGCCGAGCTCAAACTCTTCTGGCTTCCCGTAAGACTCCGCTGTAACTCGTGCCAACAGATTTTCGGGACGGAAAACGGAAAATTTTACTGCCCGGTATGCGGCTCTAAGGATACTGAAGTACAGCAAGGAATGGAATTAAACATCAAAAGCATAGAAGGAGAATAGTTATGGAAATCAAAGTATTAAAAAATGTATTGGATAAAAACATGAACCAGGCGGAGCAAAACCGCCAGGCACTTATGAAACACAATGTAAAAATGGTGAATTTCATAAGCTCGCCGGGAGCCGGAAAAACGACACTCCTGGAAAAAACCATCCCAACCCTGCAGGAGACAATGAATGTGGCGGTGATAGAAGGCGATGCTTTTACCAGTAAGGATGCCGAAAGGCTGCAGCAATTCAACATCCCTATTGTCCAAATTAACACCGAAGGCACCTGCCATCTCGATTCCAGCAGCATTGAAAGTGCTTTTGCAGAATTGGATTTGCAGGAGCTTGACATCATCCTGACGGAAAATGTCGGTAACCTGATTTGCCCGACAGCCTTCGACCTGGGCGAGGATTTTCGCATCGCTGTCCTTAGTACCACCGAGGGCGACGACAAACCGGCCAAGTATCCTATGCTTTTCCGGCAAGCCAGGGCGGTTGTTTTAAACAAAGCCGACCTTCTGCCTTATATCGATTTTGATAATGAAACATTTAAGAAGGATTTGCAAGACCTGAATCCAAACCTTCAGGTATTTGAAACCTCTTCAACACTCGGAACTGGCCTTTGGAATTGGGTCGAGTGGTTGGAGGTTGCGTTAGAAAAGGAAGTGAAGCGGGTTTAGAGACGTATTTCGCGTTCAGCCCCGGTGAAACAGTAAGAGGTTTCACGGGGTAAAGATTTTGGATTTCGGATTATCGCGAATTAATGCGATGTCCATGCCTAAATAACGTTGACTTTTTTTACCTATTTAATGGTGATGTTGACTTTTTCTTTTTTGCTTACTTTTTTCTTTTTGTTAATAACCCACTTTTTTGTTAATAAACCCTCATTTATCATCCTTTTAAATT
>JAIPAH010000068.1 GCA_021740175.1 Bacteroidales bacterium | reverse complement strand
ATCATTAAAAACAGCAACCCGATAAGTATCCAGAAGGTTTTGTATTTCTGAACTTTTTTAAATTCAATGGATAATAAGTGCAGCATGGATTTTAGTTTCTGTTTTTGTTTTCATTTTGGTTCAACACATCGAGGAAATACGACTCAAGGCTTTTCTTTCTCACCGCAAGATGGGATAAAGTAATGCCTTTTTCGAATAGCATTTTATTGAGAGTTTCACTGGATAACTCCCCGCTTATGCTGGCTACAAGAAGATGATTTTCTTCCCGGACATTTGTAATTTCCTTCATCTCCTCCAGACCATTTTTCAGGTGTTTCATATCCTGCGCCGCAAGCTCAACCCGTTTGGTTTCCTGCAGGACATCTTCCACGCTTCCGGAAGCAAGTTTTTTTCCTTTTTGAAGGATAGCCACATGCGTGCACACTTTCTGTACTTCATCCAGCAGATGACTGGCCAGGATGATGGTTATTCCCCGGGAAGCAATTTTGTTGATGAGCCTGCGAATTTCGGCAATACCCTGGGGATCCAGCCCGTTGGTGGGTTCGTCCAGTATCAGCACCTCGGGGTCGCCGAGCAATGCCCCGGCAATGGCTAAGCGCTGGCGCATACCATAGGAGTAAGTCCGGAATTTGTCATTCCTGCGCTCATAGAGCTCCACCAGGTTTAAGACTTCCGGGATTTTTTCATACCCCGTGTTCTTTATTTGTGCTGTCAGCTGCAGGTTATCCAATCCGCTCAGGTATGGATAAAAAATGGGTTCTTCAAGAATGGCGCCAATCTTTTGACGCTGTTGAGCATCTACTTCCTGCCCGAACCATTCGAACTTCCCCTTATCAGCATGAACGACATCCAGCAGGATAGCCAGGGTAGTGGTTTTGCCGCTCCCGTTAGGCCCTAGGATACCAAAAACCTGGCCTTTTTGAACTTCGATTGATAGGTTGTCAACGGCTTTTAGCGCACCGTAAGATTTTGATAAATCAGCGATTTTTAATACCGGTATTTCCAAAATGAATCTTTTTTGTTTATCTATTAATGACGAATAATATTGAAGAAAATTACAAAAAAAGTAAGGAAATTTATCTCAACCCGATAATTAATCTTACTTTTGTGTCGTAATTCATTTAAGTAGAATAAGTTAAAGTTATTAACATGAAAATTGAAAAGAACAAAGTTGTAACGCTGGTATATAAGTTACAAGAGAATAACGAACAAGGGGAAGTTGTCGAGCAGGTTCAGGAAGATAAGCCGTTTGTTTTCCTTTATGGATCGGGCCATATGCTCCCTAAGTTTGAAGAGCAACTGGAAGGATTAAGCCAGGAAGAATCTTTTAATTTTAAGATTGCGAAAGACGATGCTTACGGCGATTTCCAGGATAATGCCGTTGTAGACGTCCCTAAAAAGATTTTTGAAGTTGACGGGGAATTGAGAGAAGACCTGCTGCAAATCGGTCAGGTTATCCCCATGGAAGACAAAGAAGGGAACCAGTTGACAGGGATTGTGAAAGAAGTTCAGGAAGATAAAGTTATTATGGATTTCAATCATCCAATGGCCGGAAAAGATCTCTACTTCACAGGAAAGGTGATGGAAGTAAGAGATGCAACCCAGGAGGAGCTGGAGCATGGCCATGCTCATAACGAAGAGCAGGAAGGCCAGGAAGAACAATAAAACCGACCACAAGTTAAAAAATCGAACAGCGTGTTGAAAAGCTTAGGACTTTTTTACACGCTGTTTTTTTATTTATAGAGCAAAAAGACCGTATTCTTTTTATGCAGGTTGGGTTTGGTTTTCTTCCACGCCTTAACGGATAGCGTCTTAATAAATTCATCTTCGGCAGTGATTTCGGAAGCAATGCATAGTCTCGTTTCAGGGTGGCAGGTATCCAGGAATGCTTCTAATAGCGTGTTGTTACGATAGGGAGCTTCGATAAAGATTTGAGTCTGGTCTTCTTTCAATAACCGTTGCTCAAATTGTTTGATTTTTTCTTTTCGTTTTTTGGCATCGATAGGAAGGTAGCCATTAAAAGCAAAATTTTGTCCGTTAAATCCCGAGGCTGCCAGGGCCATGAAAATGGACGAGGGACCCGAGAGTGGCTTAACTGTTAGGTTTTGCCGGTGGGCCGTTTCTACCACTGTCGCCCCCGGGTCGGCAATGCCGGGCACGCCTGCCTCGGTGAAAAGCCCGATATTTTTCCCGTTTTTTGCTCCCTCCAGGAAAAAAGCAATATCCTCCGTTGGGGTATGTTTATTCAGAACGTGGTAAGGGATTTGATCAAAATCTTTATTAAACCCAATAGCACGGAGAAACCGTCGGGTCGTTTTGATATTTTCCACGATAAATTCATCCAGTTGCTCGACTGTCTGTAAGAACTTAGCGGGTAAACTATCCGCAGGGTTAGCGGTACTTAAGGCTGTAGGTAAAAGATAAAGAGTGCCGCTCATAATCTTATTTCATTTCGGAGTTATCAATCACATTGCCAGGGTAAATCGTTTAAATCTAAATTTCCACCCGAAAGAATCACTCCGACCTTTTTGTTTTTAAAAGCTTCCGGGTTATCCAGGATGGCGGCGAAAGGGACGGCCGCCGAAGGTTCTATGATAATTTTCATGCGTTCCCAAATCAATTTCATAGCCGTTACGGTGGTCTTGTCATGAACCCGGAAAATATCGTCGACATAGTCCAGGACGATCGGAAAGGTCTTTGAGCCAAGGGAGGTTAGCAGGCCATCGGCAATAGTATTGGGATTTTTGGAGGGGAACCATTTTTTCTCCCTAAAACTGTGGTAAGCATCATCGGCACCAATAGGTTCTCCTGCATAAATTTTAGTAGAAGGACTGTAATAATGGGCAGCTAATGCTGTTCCGCTCAGCAAACCTCCTCCGCCAACAGGAGTGATAATAATATCCAACGGAGCTTCGGTGGATTCTATTAGTTCTTTTGCGGCAGTAGCCTGGCCGGCGATGATATTGTCATTGTTGTATGGATGTATCTCGGTGGCACCGGTCAACTTCTGCACCCGCTTCATATTGCTCTCGCGTGCCTCCAGTGTGGGTTCGCAGAATTCTACCTCTCCTTCATAATTGCGTACAGCATCTACCTTAACCCGTGGTGCGGTAGAGGGCATTATCAAATAAGCTTTAACCCCATAATGACGGGCAACTTTGGCCAGCGCCCCGCCATGATTGCCGGAGGAATGTGTGATCACTCCATGTTGTTTTTCTTTATCGCTAAGCTGCAATAAGCTATTACAAGCTCCGCGCGATTTGAAAGCACCGGCTTTCTGAAAATTTTCGCATTTGAAATAAAGTTCGCAGCCACCAATGCTGTTAAGATTCTCACTGGTAACAAGCGGGGTATAATGGATATAGGACTTTATACGCTCAGCAGCTTCCGCCAGGGTGTCTTTTGAAGGTATCATGGTGCTTTATTTTTTTTGTTCTTCTTTTTTCAATTGATTAATTAAAGTCTCGCAAGCTTGCTCCAGGATGTTGTAGACATACTCACAGGCTTCAGCTTCAGCAAGGAATGGATCGGGAATAGAATTTCCGGGGCCTGATTCCACAAGATCCATCATGAAGGTCAGCTTCTTTTGTTGGTTGGCGCTAGTGATAAAATAATTGATTTCATGATAAGTTTTTTGATCCATGATATAGATTTTATCAAAAGTATCAAAATCCTTGGTGCTGAATAGACGAGCGCGGTGGTCGCTGATATCCGCACCGAATTTTTGGGAAATTTCCAGGGCATGCTTATCCGGCGGGTCACCTATATGAAAAGTCTCAAAACCGGCAGAATCGACGTAAATGTTTATGTTGTTCTCCTTCGCTTTCTTTTTAAGAATACCGGCGGCCATAGGTGAACGGCACGTGTTGGCCGGACAAAGAAACAAAACTTTAATCATGATTTTTCCTTTAAAGTTCGCATATCCAGGGAAAAGCAAAAACTACCCACCCTATTGATTATCGATGAAGATACGAATTATTTTTTAAAAAGCAACCTTCGGTTTTTTTAACTTTTAATCTTCTTTTCCAAATCGTCCATATACTCCTTAAATTGTTTGTCGGTTTCTCTAAGGTTCGTCACAGTCCGGCAGGCATGCAGTACCGTGGCATGATCCTTATTTCCGCAATGGAGGCCGATAGTGGAGAGGGATGATTTTGTAAAACGTTTGGAAAAATACATCGACAGCTGACGTGCCTGAACAACTTCCCGCTTTCGGGTTTTGGAATTGATTTTGTCGACCGGTATATCAAAATAATCACTGATCACCTTTTGGATATAATCGATGGAAATTTCTTTCTTATTGCTTTTTACGTATTTGTCGATCATTTGGCGAGCCAATTCCAGCGTCACTTCTCTTTTGTTGAGCGATGACTGAGCTACTATGCTGATTAAGGCACCTTCGAGCTCTCTGATATTGGAATTGATGCTGTAGGCAATGTGTTCTATTACATCATCAGGCATTTCAATGCCGTCATTATAGAGGCGTTTTTGCAGAATAGCTATCCGGGTTTCCAGGTCGGGAATCTGGAGGTCAGCGGCCAACCCCCACTTAAAACGGGAGAGAAGGCGGGGTTCCATGTTTTTCATCTCTACCGGTGGCTTATCGGAAGTGATAATAATTTGCTTACCGTTTTGATGGAGATGATTAAAAATATGAAAAAACACATCCTGGGTCTTCTCTTTACCGGCCAGAAATTGGATGTCATCCAGTATCAGGACATCTATCATCTGGTAAAAATGCACGAAATCGTTATGATTGTTGTTTTTTACAGCGTCGATAAATTGCTGGGTGAATTGTTCGGTAGAGAGGTAGAGAACCGTCTTGTCAGGATAGTTGTTTTTTACCTGCAGCCCTATAGCATGAGCCAGATGGGTTTTCCCCAATCCTACTTCACTGTATATGAGCAAGGGATTGAAAGAAGTCTTTCCGGGTTTGCTGGCTACGGCATAACCTGCTGAACGGGCAAGGCGATTGCAATCCCCTTCCACGAAATTTTCGAACGAATAACTGTCTACCAATTGCGATTGCACATTGAGTTTTTTAAGCCCCGGAACCACAAAAGGGTTGGGAATTTCTTTGGTGTTATCGTTGTTGATATTCACCGGCATAGCCACCGAAGGATTTTTGACATCGGATTTGTTCGAGGTGGGGACTTTAATGGAATAAGGCTGCTGGTTGGCCTGTGAATTATTGTCCATAACAATGCTATATTCCAATCGTCCGGCATTGCCGAGTTCACTTTTGATAACTTTTTTGAGCAGATGAATGTAGTGCTCTTCCAACCACTCATAAAAAAACTGACTGGGCACTTGAATGGTCAGCACGTTTTTTTCCAGCTTAATAGCTTCTATAGGTTCAAACCAGGTTTTGTAACTTTGTTGATTAATGTTGTCTTTGATAACTTGAAGGCAGTTATTCCAGACGCCGGTAGCAGTTTTGTTCATTACTTTCATGTTGGTACTAAAGTTTAACGATGTACAATTAAATGTTACGCTTTTTTGAAATGCCCAGTAAAATCGAAGGTATTTATCCCGATTTATTTTCAACAAAGATGATGTAAAATCCGTTTATAAAAAAATGCTTTGAAACTTGACTATGTAGAAAGAATTTCTTATATGGGGGAGTAGCTTTTCAAATTCAAATTCTATCGTTAATCTTTGCTACCATAACAGTGCATTTTGTTTTTACCCTGTTTTTATATGTTAACATTCAGTCTCGTATAATTTGAGTAAAGTTTTCTATAGCTTTTATTTTAAGGCAGGCTGATTTAGGTATTGAAATATATAACTTGTCTATATTTGTTTTTTTAACGTCATTTGTCTATCGAAAAACAAGTATTATACCAAACAAACCAATGGGGTCTTTTCGCAAATCCGCTCATATAGCGGGAAAAAGAATTAGAATGCTGGGAAAAAGTTAGTTAAAAATCTTTATTTTTTTTGATGAAATAAAGCTTTATTTCCAGGCAACTTAAGAAAAAATTTTGTTGATTTTTTTTAGGTTACATTTTAAACGGAACGCTGGAAAGTTATCTTTAGAGGGTGAAGTTGATTGAACCGGGCATAAACACGTTGAGAATCTTTTTTCCTGACAGCAAAAGTGAGCCGGCAATCGGCTTCAAAGCGCGTTTCAAGTTGCTCGAGATTTTCTTCTTTCATTAGATACATCACCCTGTTCATCATCGGGTAATCATAATGCAATTCATAAACATCTTTCAGATGCCGTGTAATAATATGACTATTTTCAAGAGCATCGGCGGCAGCATATTTATAAGCATTGATAAGGCCTCTTATACCTAATTTGACGCCTCCGAAGTACCTTGTGACCACCAGGAGCACATTTGTTAAATCGTAACTTAATATCTGCCCGAAAATTGGTTTTCCTGCTGACCCGGAGGGCTCACCGTCATCATTCATGCGGGTAGTTCCTCTTTCAAAGCCTATGGCATATACATAACAATGATGGCGGGCATCATAATATTGTTTTTTTATCTCATTAATGTATTGTTTGGCCTGGTCTTCATTTTCAACCGGATAGGCAAAAGCATAGAATTTACTTCCCTTATCTTTGAAAAACCCCTGTGATAGTTTTGTAATTGTATTATAAGTATCAATTTGCTCTTCCATGGGTAACAAAAGTAGCAAAAAAACGTTTTAGAGACCTTTTCCAAAAAATAAAAACCGGATTGCTTCAGTACAAATCCGGTTTTTAATCTAAAAGAAAACTACTTTACTATTCGGAAGGATAGAATCCGTCAATCTTTTTCTTATGGTCTTTATACCAAGCTTCTGCAGCTCTTGGTGTATTTCCCTCCTTGATATCAGCCATCAGGTCATAAAGCTCCTCTTCAGTTAAATTGAAATTTTCTGCAAACTTGGCTGCTTTCGGGAAATCTTCTTTAAAGCCTTTTCTTGAAAGAATAGCACAAACATCTTTCGGATAAATGTCTTTGGGATCCTCAAGATATTTCAGGTCGTAATTATTCCACTTATGGTGTGGCTTCCAGCCTGTAACGATAATTGGCTCTTTTTCGTTAATATGTTTTTTCAGAGCGGCAACCATTGCCGGACCACTGGATGTAACCTGTTTGAAATCAAGGTCATACTCTTTTATGGCTTTTTCCGTATTAGCGTGGATACCAGCACCGCTACCAATACCAATAATTTTACCATCGAATTTTTCTTTATGTTCGTTTAAATCTTCGATGGACTCGACAAAATCAACATATTTCGGTACAACCAAGCCCGTAGTCCCATTACTGAAAGATTCGCCTAGTTTCACCAGTTGGTTACCATATTTTTCCCAATAGTCTTCATGGGTATGGGGCAGCCAGGCATCGAAAAACAGATCGGCATCTCCTTCAGCCAGAGAAGCATAAATTGGGCCCGGCTCAAGCGGTGTTATCTTTACTGTGTAGCCTTTGTCTTCAAGGGCAACTTTTGCCAGATGGGTAAAGGCAATACCCTCGGCCCAGTTAGGATAAAGAACGCTGAGTTCCTTGTCCTGCTCTTCCTCCTGTGCTTCTGCATTTCGGACGGAAGTCATAGTTAGCAGGCTAATGCTGAATATGATAGCTAGCGTTTTAGTTAAAGTTGTGTTTAAGTTTTTCATAATAAATCCTCTTTTGATTTGTTGAGTTCTACAATATATTTCGATTGGTTCTTCAGATTATTTTCTGTATACATATTTCTTGCGCATAACGCATAAGTATTATACCTAAGAGTAAAATAAGGTACTCTGGAAGGTTTTCGTAAATCCCCTTGGCTATCCGCTTTTCTTGCCATTCTTGACGGAATAAACAGGAATCATCTACAAGAACTTTTTAAAAATGAAAAATCGGATTTGCTCTTGAGCAGAGCAAATCCGATTTTAAATATAAAAGAATGCTAATGTGCTATTCTGATGGATAAAATCCGTCAATCGTTTTCTTATGGTCTTTATACCAAGCTAGAGCAGCTGATTGAGTATCATTTGAATCCTTAATATCAGCCATCAGGTCATAAAGTTGATTTTCATTCAGGTTAAAGTTTTCTGCAAATTTAGCAGCTTTCGGAAAATCATCCTTAAAGCCTTTCCTTGAGAGGATAGCACAAACATCTTTCGGATAAATGTCTTTTGGATCCTCAAGATATTTCAAGTCATACTTACCCCACTTGTGATGTGGCTTCCAGCCTGTGATGATAATTGGCTCTTTTTCATTAACAGCTTTTTTCAGGCTGGCAACCATTGCCGGGCCACTGGAAGTAACTTGTTTGTAATCAAGGTTATACTCCTTGATAGCTTTTTCCGTATTGGCATGGATACCTGCACCACTGCCAATGCCGATAATTTTTCCATCGAATCTGTCTTTATATTCGTTCAAATTTTCGATGGACTCGACGAAATCGACATAAGTGGGAACAACCAAGCCCGTAGTACCATTGCTGAAGGATTCGCCCAGTTTTACCAATTGGTCGCCATACTTTTCCCAATAGTCTTTATGGGTATGAGGCAGCCAAGCATCGAAAAACAGATCGGCATCTCCCTTAGCCAGGGAAGCATAAATCGGACCCGGCTCAAGTGGTGTAATATTAACATCGTAGCCTTTGTCTTCAAGGGCTACTTTTGCCAGGTGGGTAAAGGCAATACCCTCGGCCCAGTTAGGATAAAGAACGCTAAGTTCTTTATCCTGTTCTTTCTTTTCTTTCTTTTGCCCTGCATTTTGGCAGGCTGTCATAGTTAGCAAGCTAATGCTAAATATGATAGCTAGCGTTTTAGTTAAAGTTGTGTTTAAGTTTTTCATAATAAATCCTCTTTTGATTTTGATTAATTCTACTAAATAATAGTTATTACTCTATTCTTCATTTATTTTTCATTTATTCTTCATCTGTATCTTTACTTACACCTCCAAGTTGCTGTGAAATCCGATCAAGCAGGATAGCCACAAGAACAAGACCAAGCCCGGCTTCAAAACCTAATGCAACATCGGCTGTAAGAATTCCTTTGTATACAGCTTGCCCCAATCCAGCGGCACCTACCATCGACGCGATAACTACCATCGACAGGGCCAGCATAATTACCTGGTTAATTCCTGCCATAATAGTAGGCTTGGCCAAAGGTAACTGCACTTTGTACAACAGTTGTCGGTCGGAAGAACCGAAAGACCGGGCTGCTTCAACCACATTGGGCTGTACACCCCGAATTCCCAGATTGGTCAGGCGCACACCTGGAGGTAAGGAAAAGACTACGGTAGCAACAACACCCGGCACGTTACCTACGCTAAAGAACAAAATAGCTGGGATCAGGTAAACAAATGGTGGCATCGTCTGCATGAAGTCCAGAATCGGTCGCACTGTTTCTGCTACTCTGTCACTTCGTGACGCCCATATTCCAAGAGGAATACCAATGACTAAAGCCAGCAATGCCGAAGAAACTACCAAGGCTAATGTGAGCATAGTGTCTTCCCAATAGGACTGCTGCATAACAACCAATCCCAGGTAAGCTTTTGATAAAAACAGGAAAAGTAAGAGCAATACGACAAATTGTATGGGATATTTGAATTTTCCTGCTGCCTCAAAGCCTGATTTTGTAAAAAGCCCAGGCTTTTTGGCTTTTTTATAGTATTTTATACCCGGAATGAGAATAACTAAAGCCAGGGCGATAATATACCAGTAATCAAACTCAATTACCACCGTATCGACAATGTATAATAGTATACTTCTTTCGAGAACCAATAGGCCAAAAAATGTAAATAAACCCAAAAAACTACCGGCTTTCCATCCTGCGCGACTAAAGATCTTATGATTTTTAGCTGCGGAATAATAAGCAAGAGCAGAGATAATTACCATCATAACAATAGGATGAGGAAAAAGAAGAATAGCTTGCAATGTTTCTACCAACGCATCCACTCCGACGGTAATTGCGTCAAAGAACCCACCGGCGGCTGTTGATAACCAGTCTATTCCTTTTTCTACTGATTTACCTAGAAATTTCATTTCAATCATATGTCGTAACCCTCCTTAATGATTTGTTCAATTTCTTTTTCTTCACGACCTACTACTTCTTTAACAACTGCCGAATGCACTACAAGACCTTTAAGCTTATTGTCTTTACTTACTACGGCAATGGGAAAAGAAGTATCCCGGAATATGGGAATTATTTCCGCAACGGTAGCATCTTCGTATACCGAAGCCGAGTGATCGTGGATAATATCTCTTATGGTTTTCACCTCTTTTTTCCTCAGACGCGAGGTGTCCTGATCCGTAACAAATCCCATAAAATGGTCTTTTTCGTCCACTACCGGTAAAATGTTGACACCTGCTTGATTCATTTTTCGAAGAATCATTTCGGCACCGTCTTTCTTACCGTCCACAAATGTCGGGTTCTCGATCATAATAGTTCCGGCCGTTACGATGTCACTTCTGTCAACACCTTCAACGAAAGCCTTGACATAATCGTCGGCAGGGTTGGTGAGAATCTCTTCCGGTGTTCCGTTCTGTACAATAAAACCTTCTTTCATAATGGCAATACGATCACCTAGTTTCAGAGCCTCGTCGAGATCGTGCGTGATAAAGACAATCGTCTTTTGTACTCTTTCCTGGAGGTCAAGCAGTTCATCCTGCATATTAGCGCGAATCAATGGGTCAAGAGCACTAAAGGCCTCGTCCATTAACAGAACGGGCGGGTCATTGGCAAGGGCACGAGCCAGGCCTACACGCTGCTGCATGCCCCCGCTAAGTTGCCCGGTCATTTTTTCTTCATAACCCTGCAAACCAACGGTTTTTATTACGTCATAGGCTTTTTTCGTTCGTTCTTCCTCCGACATGCCTTGTATTTCAAGACCAAACGCCACATTTGAGGCTACCGTACGGTGGGGTAAAAGACCAAAATTTTGGAATACCATACCGAATTTTTTTCGCCGAAGTTCCCTCAATCGGCTTTCATCGGCATTAAGAATATCATCCTCATCAACAACCACCTTACCTTCTGTAGGGACAAGGAGGCGATTAATGCAACGTATCAGGGTGGATTTACCACTTCCTGACAGTCCCATCACCACGAAAATTTCTCCTTCCTGGATGTTAAAGTTGACTTTGTTTACGGCTACGGTGCATCCGGTTTCTTTTAAAATTTCTTCTTTGGATTTGTTCTGTTGAAGCAATTTTTTCGCGTCCTTCTTCCGGCGACCGAAAATGACGGAAAGATCTTCAATTCTAATCCTTGTATTATCTTCCATAACTGTTCTTTCTCGTTAAGATGTAGTTATTGAGAAATTAATCCGTGTAAATATAAAAAATATTTGGAAAAAGAAAGAATCAGAATTTTTAAAAATTCTGATTCTTTCTTAACAAACTATCGGTTGTTTTTTTAGAAATAGTAACCGATGTTGATGTTGAAGCGGCTTTCGACATCAGCATCCGGACTACCATTTGCCAGACCATTAGTCCATTGTCCTAGCCAAGCGTTGTTTTTACCCATGGCATAATCCACATAAGTATAAATGCTTCCGGCTGTAACTAAGAAACCAGGTACCATGTGAGTTGAATTTTCATAGTCACTATTTGACTTAGCAATCATTGAATAATCAAAATAGGGTTGAATATTCGTGATTGGGCCCCAATCTACATTAATAGAATAAGCTAAGCCGGCTACATAAATACTACCTTCGGCAGCTACGTTATAGGGAAAGCCATAAGCCCCCATTGATACTTTGTCCATATCATTACCATCATTGTCTTTTGCTGCATAGTTGTAATTAATGTATTCTCCTTTGAAATTGAAATTTCCAAAGTCAGCTACAATGTGGCCGGCGAGTGCTGTTGACATTTCCGAATCATCAAGTTCACTATTATAAATACCACCAAATTGGCCTGAAGCGCCTAATTCAACATTGTCTGTCACATTATAGGCAGCTCTTAAATTAAATTGGTTCAATTCTTGAATAGAAGCATTTTCGGATGACATGATGTCATAGGAATAACGGGCCGTTTGGTTTGGAACACCCCGTGGTTCCATTTGTCGAAAATAGGCTGCTGTCAATTTAAGGTCTTCAACACCAGTATAATCAAATTTAATTCCCATATCGTAGTCATCTTCCAAACCTACATAATAAGGAATTTGGAACCACCATGAGTGACTGGCAAATTTGGTTATGCCAAATGGTACTTGGCTGACCCCTAATTTCATATAAAGGTCATCATTTTCACCAAATCCATAGCCCATCCAACCATGATGTATGAAATGGGAATTGTTGGACGTTGGATAAAAACGATATTCAAAGCTGAAGTCAATATCCGATACCGTTCCATCGGCATTTAATCTCCAGGTATCCCAAGTAAAATTGGGCTCGGTATTGTCATCAGTCCAACTTTTGTCCCAAATGTTGTAACGGAGTGCTCCGCCAACACTGATACCTTCATCATCCTGTGCAATTAGTGATCCTTTCAGACCTAACATCGCTGTGATTAGTGCTAAAACGTAAATGTTTACTTTTTTCATAACTTATTTAATTTTATTGATTAGTAATTATTTGCTGATAAAATTTTACGTAAATTTCAATTAATTTTCTAAACAACACTTAATTTTTCTTTGTAAATAATGACTCGAAAAAATTTGGCCTCGCATTTAAAGCCAGTTCCATAACAACAAAGCTAAGCAAAATGTTTTTAAACTTATAATTGGCATCGAAAAATAAAGAATTGTATTCTTTCTCAGTTGCTAGAAGATGTAAATCAAATTTATACAAACCCTTTTCATTTTTTCAATACCGTTGCAAATATAAAGAAATAATTTAATTAACAAATAGGTTCCCGATAAAATTTTATTAATCGCAGATAAATCAGGTATTAATTGTCTTTATTGTTCCTGTATATGAAAATAAAATTAAAAGAATAATAATGAATTAAGTCAAATAATTAAAAACTTTATAATTTTGAATATTTCTCAATAAAATTCTTTTGCATGATAACGGTATTCAATACCCGAATGATTAATGTTTTGTACAGAAACAATCTATAAACCGTTTCAGCTCAATGGTTAGATAGAATTCAACTAAAGTTGATAATAAGTCGCTGGATGATTATTCTTAATTTTGTTTAAGAATTTTTTTCTTAAGTTAACATTAATTAATATAAGTTTACTTTAATATGAATGAATGGGGTAAGTATATCATAATGATTGGGATCGCAATCGTTTTCATAGGTTTAATAATATATTTCCTGGGTGATAAGCTGGACTGGGTAGGACGTTTGCCCGGAGATATCCGTATAGAGCGGGAAAACTTCAAATTTTATTTCCCTATCACCAGCCTGATTCTTCTTAGTGCCATTCTGAATCTGATCCTTTTTTTCATTAGAAGGTTTTTGTAACGAAAATATTTCGGGTTTTTCCAAAGTTTTTGCTGTTTAAAATATTGCTCAATACATGTTAACTGGTGGCCGACTATATTATACTGGCTTTCATGATTTTTTCTACCAAAAATTCCTTTAGTAATTCTCCCATAAGCATTTTTTTTATCTTTAAGCGCTCAAAAAGGAAAAAATTATGAAAACATCACTAGTAACTCTTATTGCTGTTATATTTACAACGATAACCCTGGCACAAAACACGATTTACAATCCCACGGCCGATGCTGAGAAAGATATTCAAGAAGCCGTCAAGAAGGCTGATAGGGATAATAAGCATGTTTTTGTTATGATAGGAGGGAATTGGTGCCCATGGTGTAAGAGGCTTCATAAGTTTCTGAATAATGACCGGGAAATTGACAGCCTGCTCAGGAGCAACTATGCGATGGTCAAGGTAAATTATTCGGAAGAAAATAAAAATAAAAAGGTGTTAGCGGATTTGGGGTATCCCCAGCGTTTTGGCTTCCCGGTTTTAGTTATCCTGGATGAGAACGGGAAAAGAATTCACACGCAAAGCACTGTTTTCCTTGAAGAAGGCAAAGGCTATAATAAAAAAACGGTAAAAGAATTTTTGAAGAATTGGTCGCCAAAAGCGCTGGACCCGGCGCAATATGATTGAAGTTCAAAATTTTCCAATTGTGTTAGCGGCTTTCTTAGTGAATCTTGGTGCCCTGGTGTCTTAGTGGCCTTCTGGAATTACTGCCACTAAGGCACAAAGACTCAAAGATACACCAAGTTTTAAATAATTTGATAAAAGCTTATTGAAATTCAATAGTTTACCAGTCCAAATTTTAAGTGCGAAACTTGAATATTCTCATCAATTCTCATATCATAGAATATCTTCAAGCGAAAAGCTTTCTCCCAATCTTATACCTTTTTCCGTATTTTTAAGCTTCCCGGCTTCTACAAAATTGTCGTGTTCAAAATAGAGGATGTAATCATTTTCCACGGCTTCCTTCAAAAATTCCTTTTTCTCTTTCAGCGATACTAAGGGCTGAATATCAAAACTCATAATCCATGGCAGCCTGATATGTTGAGAAAAGGCCAGCAGATCGGAGGTAAAAACCACGGTTTTCCCGTTATAATCCAAAAACGGGATGGCCTGTCCGATGGTGTGCCCGTGATATTCCCGGATTATGAATCCCGGGAAAAGCTCTGTATTTCCTTCGGTTAGTTGGAGCACCCCATTATCTTCCATGGGTTGGAGGTTTTCTTTCAAAAACGAACCGGCTTCCCTTTCATTGGGTTTTTTAGCCCATTGCCATTGGTTTTCGGTCACCCAATAAGTGGCATTGGGGAAGGTAGGCACAAGGTTGCCCTGCTCATCATAAATAATGCTCCCACCGCAATGATCGAAGTGAAGATGGGTGTGAAACACATCGGTTATATCATCGCGGGAAAAGCCATGTTCAGCCAGCGATTTGTCGATAGATTCTTCGCCGTGAGGCTCGAAACGGCTGAAAAATTTCTCGCTTTGTTTATTTCCTATACCGGAATTAATAAGAATTTTCCGGTCACCGGTTTCAACAAGTACTAACCGCATGGTCAAAGGGATCAGGTTGTTTTCGTCCGATGGGTATTGTTTGTTCCACATAGTTTTAGGAACAACGCCAAACATGGCGCCGCCATCCAGTTTGAATTTGCCTCCGTGAATTTTGTGTATTTTCATATATTAAAAGCTAAATGAAACATTGTTTTAGATTACTAATGTCGAAAAGGTGGGAAAAGTTTAATTTTTTGTAATTTTAACCTGTTCTTGCGGTTGCTAATTGCTTTTAGAAAATTACCGCGGGAAATATAAAAAATAAGGATCACTGAATCACAAAACAATAATGTATGAAAGCACTCCGGATCACCGTTATTATTATAGCGATTTTGTTGGTTACCCTTCTGATATTAGGGGCATTATTTCCATCGGAGCATCATATAGAACAGCGAGTAGCTGTTGATGCATCACCCGAAAAGATTTACAAACAAATTAATACTTTAAAAAACTGGGAAAACTGGGCACCTTCTTCCCCGGATTTTTCGTATTCAGGACCCGAAAGCGGGGAGGGAGCCAGGCAATCATGGGTCAATAAAAACGGCAAGGGCTACCTTGAAATCACCCGGTCCAGACCCTACACCCTTATCCGGGCCGAAATGAAGTATCCCGGTGATAAGAAATTTAAAACCAACTGGTTACTTCGCCCGCAGAAGGACTCGACGTATGTTATATGGGGTATGGATTATGGCGGGCTCAGCTATCCATTCGGCAGACTTCGGGGCCTTATTATCAATGGCCGGATGCAGGCCAATATTCATCAGGGCTTGCATAATCTGAAAGCTTATATGGAAAAGAAGAAATAAGGGATTGATAAAATAATACACTTATATATAGCAAACCGAAATGAGTTGGAAAAGATTTGTTTAATCCGGGAATGATAACAGTGATTATAGGGATGATAATTCTGTAACGAATACCGTATTACAATTTTCGGTCAGTTATGCTATCAGCTCTTTGTAAGGAGATCAGAAGAAATCAGTAATTAAAATATGTTTTGCTCATACTTTAATTTCTTTGATTTTGTGATTTTTAAGATTGAAAACGAAATGAACAGGGTTTCTTATGACAAAGGAAACCTGTTTTTTATCAATTGAATTCAATCTGAGAATAACGTAAATACATTCTCCTTTCTACTCAAAAAAACTTTATGTATTGTAGTTTTGTTGGCTATTTATTAGATGAAAAACAAATATTATGGCGCAAAACAATCAATTACCCCGTCGTTCAGACATTGAACCACAATACAAATGGAATCTGGAAGACATCTACGAGAGCTGGGAGACTTGGCAGGCCGATTATGAAAAAGCATCGGAGTTGCTGGACCATTTAGCTGGGATGAAGGATTCGGTACAACAAAACAAAGAAAGCCTTAAAGAAGCGTTAAAGCTTCATACGGAATTTTCGCAAAAACTCATTAAGGTTTTTCAGTATCCACACCTGATGAAATCGGTAGAATCCAGCAACCAGGAAGTCAGCAGTAAATTTCAGAAGGCGAACTATCTGTTTGCCCTGACTTCGCAAAAACTCTCCTGGTTAACGCCCGAATTACTAAGCATTCCCCGGGAGAAAATGATGAAATGGATTGAGAGCGATGACGAACTGAAGCCCTATCGTTTTCCTATGGAGCAAATGTATCACAGCCAGGAGCATATACTGGACCAGGATAAAGAGCAACTTTTGTCTTATTTTTCCAGAGTGAGTGATGCCCCGTCAAGTATCTACGATGAGCTGGCTACTTCCGACATCGAATATCCTGAAGT
>JAIPAH010000067.1 GCA_021740175.1 Bacteroidales bacterium | reverse complement strand
ATGTCGTTTGTAAGGATAACCGCTTGAAAGAACTTTTGGAGATCGAACCTCTCTCCTACCGTAAAGCCATTGAGCTGGCCTTCGAGCGAATAGAACAAAATATGGTGCTCTCGAGCTGGAAGGACGCCTTCATCAGCAGTATGCCTTCGCAAAAGGTGACAGAATTTGTCAGGGTGCCTTCTCATGGATGTTTTAAAGATGTAAGAATCAACGATCTGGCCGGCAGTGAGGAGAAAGCCCTCGAGCGGATATGGTCGGTGGGAGGTGAAAGGGGATGGTATTATGCCACCTTTCTATGGGCTATCCGGGGAACGATAGACAGAATAGCCGGCGGTGTGGGCCTGCGGCGCGGCAGGACCAATCCCGACGATATTCACACCGGCGATGCGCTCGACTTCTGGAGGGTCGTCGTAGCCGATAAAGCTCAAAAAAGACTGCTGCTTTATGCTGAAATGAAGCTTCCCGGTGAAGCATGGCTTGAGTTCAATATCGATGACAATATGCTTATCCAAACAGCTACATTCCGCCCCAGGGGTTTATTCGGGCGCCTCTATTGGTTTGGTCTGCTCCCGTTTCACAAAGTGATCTTTAAAAATATGGCCAAAAGAATTGCCCAGGGCTAGCTGAAACATAATAAAACCTGCCGGCTATGAACCGGCAGGCTTACAACACAAAACCGGAAGATAATGAAGAACAGCCTGAGCTGTATTATTTCTTAAAATTAATATATTAAGCTCCTGAAATCAAGTTTTTATCCGTTTTTTTTCAGGAACACTTTTTAACAATTCCTCTATCACCTCGCTATGCCGATCTTCACCGCTGTAGCTCCATCCTGTTAAAGAAATTCATACAAGCACTAACCAAACATCGTAAATGAACTAATTTTGTTTTATTTTTGTCTCCCACATTAAGGCAAAAGAAAAAAGATAAGATGCACATTCCTTCAACAAAGAATTATCGTTCCTTCTATATTGTATTGATTTTATTAATCTTCTTTTTATCAGGCTGTTATGCTCCGCGCTATACTCAACTGGAAATCCTGTTTCCCGCCGATAGCGATTTACCCGACAATATTGAGAAAGTCACGATGGTAAACCGTAGCTACCTTCCCTTAGATGAACGCCAAAAAACAGGGGTTTACTATACTCGCAACCATTACGAACGCAGGGAGACTTATCTCGACAGTATTGTATCCGATAACGCCCTGCATTCCCTGGCAGAGCATTTAAACAATACGCCGCGTTTGGAAGTGGATGAAGACTACACCATTAGCCGGATGAATGTTACCGATTACTCTTTTCTCGACCGTATGAAGCGCGAAAAAGTATCAAAGCTATGCAATGAGAAAAATGCCGACGCAGTTGTAGCCCTTGAGGCCTTTCACAGTTTCGATTCCTTGTATTATGTACTCGCCGGTTTTGATATTATCGGTATACGTTCCACACGCCTAAAAACTGTATGGAGCACTTATTCTCCCGCAAGCTCAGAACCTTTGGACAAGTTTTACCTGCGGGATACCACATGGTTTCAATCCAGAAGCAACTCAGGTTATACTGCGCTCAGGAAATTACCATCAAGGAAAGAAGCGCTGCAGGAAGCTTCTTACCAGGCAGGTAAAAAATATGCCAAAATAATCTCCCCTTATTGGAAAGAAATTGAACGGCTCTATTTTGCTCACTTTAGCGAGACGATGAACAAGGCCACCGAATATGCCCGCAATGAAAACTGGAAAGAAGCAGCGATTATCTGGCGCCAAATAGCTGAAAATGACGATAAACGCAAGAATGCCCTGGCGGCCTACAACATGGCCATCGTATCGGAAATCAAAGGAAACCTGCAACTTGCACGCTATTGGATAGACAGGGCACTGAAAAAGAAACCCAACGTGGATCAGTTCGGGAAATATAAACGGACTATTGAACAACGCATCAACCGTCAAAAAATCATCGATCGTCAGATGGGACTTATCGATTAAAAATAGGGCTCCACGGCTTTATCCAGCGCCTCAACAACTTGCTGTCTCTTGGCAAGCAACTCATACAACTCACCGGATTGGTTCTTTTGAGCTTTTTGTAACCGATACTGACGTAACAGCTTTTGGCGTATGTTATTCCAGTGATAAGCTATCAAGCCGGTCACCGGGAGCGACAAACCATAAACCACAAGCCACCACCCGTCTATCAACCCTGACATACCCAGGATTTCAGCAGTATAAAATATGGTAAAGAAAACCACCCCGTAGGCAAATTTGTAAGTGCTGATAAAATGAACGTCGCCTCCTTTTTTAGCGATGGCTCGCGGAATGATATAAGGCAGAATATTGTGAATAAAACCATAGGCATACACAGGAGCTGTCAGGATCAACAAAAGGGTATTCAGCGGCAGGTTTTTTTTACGGTTCAAAGCCTCCCGGATACTTCGGTCATCATAGCCCAGCCGCTCCATGTCGTTATAATAATCATCAACTTTCAGCCGGATATTTTCAAAAACATCAGGAGTCTTTTCCAAAACCAGGTTCAGAAGATAAACGACCTTTTGACGGGCGCGGAATAGATTTTGCCGGGTCTTTTTCCCGATACCCAGCGAAGGCAGCAGCCGCTCGTTATAGATGGTAACAATCCTTTCGAAAGTATAGTAGTACTGTTGGTTTTTGATATTGATCATCATGGGGATGATACGCTTTGCTACTGTGGATTTCACCACATTGTAAGCTTTTTGCGGATTTTTTTGGTACAACTCTTTGTGATGCTGCAAGTAAACGGGCTTTCCGTATCGAACATGCAGCTCCTCATTAAATCGTGTAAAATCCGTATAAAAAACCCCCACCGGAACGATAGCAATACTTGTTTCAAAATTGGCATACTCTTCCGCCTGAAAGCCCACTCTTACAAAACCTTTTCGAAGAGCCTGAAGGCGGTTTTTATCATTATGACCGGCTTCGGGAAAAATAGCCAGTGACTTGTTGCGCGTCAACAAGCGGCTTGCCCTGGAAAAAACTTCTTTATTACGGTCCAGGCTTTGTGTGCCATCGCTTTTGCGGTAAACGGGGATGACACGCAGTAAACGCAGCACTACCCTGTAAAATGCTTTGGTAAACATATCAGCTCTCGCCAGGAAATAAGGATTGCGGCCGCTTGTTGTAATAATGGCCATCGCATCCATCAATGCATTTTGGTGATTGGGGGTAAAAATAACACCCCCGTCAGGTATATTTTCTTTTCCCTCTACGATAATTTTCTTGTAAAACAACCTGTGAACAGGTTTTATCAAGAGTTTTAATATTTTATACAGCATCCGGCTTCGTTTTCTCCAACTATCGATTCAAACGGCGCAAAAATAACATTTTCTTGCAGCCTGCTGACGGTTTCCTGCTGATTTGTGATTAAATTAATCCTGTGATGAAATCTCCTGGAACCAGGCTTTTTTCTAACGGGATAATCGGCTTAGAGCGTGTTTATCAGCCCCGGTCATCAAAAACCTGCCATCTCTCCCTCACCCGCAAGGCCCTCGCCAAAAGTCGGCAGGTTCCCGAACTGCCTCCCAGATATTTGCGCCGGCCGGTGGGATGGCGACAGGTGGAAGGTCTTTGAACGTACTTAATTCGGTTATATCAGCCTTCAAGGCGAGTCCAGCGTTGGTCAAAGCGTCTTCGCTTTGACCTTACATTCTTGCAGCCTCTGGCTGCCAAAATAAAACGGCTGAAAACTACCAAAAACTTCTTTTTCCCTCCTGACCCACGCCAAAAGTCTTCAGGGTATAGCCCAGACTTTCCGGCTGTTCGCACTGGCCAGCGGGCCGGCGGCAGGTGGAAGGTCTTGGGGGATACATCTTTATTGTTAAATGGATGCTGGAATGCCTAAAAAAAATTCAACGAATCATACCTTTCTTGCCCACTCTCAATCCAAAACCCACTATAAGTGCAAAGGAAAATTTTTTTTCAAATTTCCCTTGATCTTCGTATAACTTTTTTCAAATTTTGGTATTAATATACAGAACCCATTCTTTCATTATTTAAACCTCTAAGCCTTATGAAAGAAAGAAAGAAAGAAAGAAAGAAAGAAAAAACAAGCCCTGCGAAAAGGACTGATTGCGTTGGTTTTCCCGCCTTAATTTTTTTGAATTACAACAGGTACTTATTCTAATTTTGATTTTTTTACAATAATCCCGTAGCTAACTTTCTTCTATTAAGCAAATGATTAGTAGGCAAAAAAATGAATGATATAATTAAGGAATTATGTCTTGCATATTAAACATAAAGCACTCAACTCCAAATATCTCATTTAAATTATTAACTTAAATCCAATAATAAAATGAAGAAACAAATATTTATATTAAGTCTTTTATTGACTGTTTATTTTTCAGCCAATGCGAAGTTCATTATTGATCGAACATCTGTTTATCTTGGCAGCTATGTTATGCTTGATTATAATTATGATTTTACAATAACTGTACAGAATTTCAAAGATGATGATGGTTTTGAAAATGAATTTGATGTCGAAGTAGACTATGGGGATGAAATACCATGGATTGATCAGGTCACACCAGACAATTTTACCATAACCGAATATGGAGGAAAACAAGAAATCAGTTTTAGTGGTGCCTTTGACGCTGATCCCAAAGGGTATTATGAAATATATGTAAATATAACCAGTTCCGAAGAAACAAAAAAAGTACTCGTTTATGGAACTGTGGAACCAGGAGTTGCCTCAGGTTATAACTACATTGATGTCACTTCTGCTACAACTGAATTTTCAGAGTCTGAAACTTTGAACTATAATGCAACATTTTATGATCAAGGACAGTATGAAGAAAATGAGTATGCAGTAGAATGGACATTAAAACTACAGCTTTTTACGCCAGATGGTGAATATACTTATTATGAGGAAGTTTGGCCATGGGGACAATGGGAATTTTCAGCACCTTCAGTTCCCGATGGTTATGATTTCTTATGGAACAACCAAGGCCAAATAAAGGGTAGATACCTAATTACTTGTACTACAAATTTAGGTCATACCTATAGTTCATACAATCCCGAAGATTTTTATATTAAAATTAATAAAGAGCCTGAACCCAGTTATCTATGGGTATTATACGATGATCCTACTAGTGTCAGCTTATCATTTATGAATTCCGGCGGAACAAATAATCTTATTAATTATGGAGGCTCCAGTAGTCCACCATATAATGGGGATGATTTGAATGAGGGAAGCTCCCCGATTGATATAACCAATAATACATCTTTTGATTTATCAGGATTTAACGCCTGCTCTGATTATTACTTAACAGGGGAAGCTGTAAACAGCGAAGGTAATAGTTCGTATTGGAATGAAGAAAGGCTGCTTCTTTTTGAAGCTGAAGACCAACAGCCTGTTACTTATTTACAAACCGATGTTATAATGAGTGAAGATTATACCTTTAGCGGTAACTATATATTCTCTAACGATTTAATAATTGAAAACGGAGCAGAAATTACATTGGATGGAGGATATTATTACTTCTACGAAAATTCAAATGTTATTATTAAGCAAGGCGGAAAGCTAATTGTTGATAATGCAACCTGCAAAGGGCCTTGCGGTAATCAATGGAAAGGTATCCAGGCGTGGGGTACGCGTGATGCATCTCAAATGCCATGCGCCAGCGGCTCCAATTGCCAGCAGGGATTTGTGGAATTGATAAACGGAGCTGTTATTGAAAATGCTGAAATTGCCGTTGATCTGTGGAAACCTGGCAATTATTCTATGACAGGTGGTATAGTTCAGGCTACGGATGCAATCTTCAGGAATAATGCAAAATCGATACATGCTGCTCACTACAAGAATTTCAATCCCTATGATCCGGATAGTAGCGAAGTTGAAAACATGAGCTATTTCTCCAATTGTACATTTGAGATCACCGCTGATTATGCCGGGCCGGCAAAATTTGTCAAACACGTCGACCTGGCCAGGGTGAGTGGCATTCATTTCAGAGGATGTGATTTTTCATTAGATCATCAGGCTACCCATATCGACGAATATACGCATGCCATAGCGGCTTATACTGCCGGTTTCTGGGTCGAAGACCGGTGCCTTAACTCTACAGTGCCTTGCGATGATATGGATAAATGTACGTTCACTGGTTTCTATGATGCAGTGAGTAGTAGCTCACAGGACTTGGATAATAATTATCCTTTTACGGTCAAAAATGCGGAGTTTCATAACAATGCCTATGGTGTAACCGCCACCAACGTAAACTACGCTACGGTTCTATTTAATGAATTTTATGTTGGACCGAACAATAGCAAGGATAAGGATTGCTGTAGTACAGCTCCGGGGACGGGCGTTTGGATAGATGAATCATCCGGTTTTGCTATTGAAGAAAATTATTTTACCAAAGCACCGGATGCCCCTTCGGGCAATTACATCGGCATTCATATAAAAGGCACCCATTCTGCTGATGAAATATATAAAAACACCTTTGAAGGGTTGAGTTATGGTAATTTTGCCGAAGGAATTAACTGGGGGTCTGATATAGATCAAGGTGCTGAATACCTTTGTAATAACAATACCCAAAACTGGGCCGATTTTTATGTTGCAGAAATTGATTATGACGGTATCCAGTCCAAGCAGGGGAATCAGAATTTAGCTGCAGGCAATAAATTTTCTCCTACAGGTGCCGAATGGCATTTTTATAACGGCGGGGATTACCAGATTGATTATTATTACTGCAACCAAAGCTCATGTACGGATGAAGAGCCCTTGTATGTAAATAATGATGTGAATCCCATTCCAACAAATGAGAGTCATCAGTGCCTGTCACATTATGACGATGACACACGTAAAGTTTCTCTTACATCCGAACAAAAAGCCGAAGCGGAGCAGGATTACTATGAGAACTATACCGCCTATAATGATGTTAAATCACTTTACGATAATTTAACGGATGGAGGTAACACCGAGGCTGAAATACAGGATGTGGAGACAGCCCAGCCATCTGATATGTGGGAACTTAGGTCACAACTTCTTGGTGATTCACCGCACCTGTCTATGGAAGTGCTGAAAAAAACGGCTGATAGAACGGACGTCTTTAGTGACCAGGCCTTGTTCGATATCCTTTCGGCAAACCCGGATGAATTGAGAAAAGAAGAACTCATCAAATACCTGGAAGAGAAAGATGATCCCCTGCCGGATTACATGATCGAAATCCTTGAACAAGTGGCCTCGGGCATCACTTACAAAACCGTATTACGAAGTCAATTGGCGGAGCATAACCGCAAGAAAACCCGGGCAGCCAATGATATCATCCGTAGTATTTTGAATGAGGATAATCCTGATTTGGAAGAGCTAAGGAACTGGCTGGATAATCTTGGCGGCATTGCTGCTGACAGGCACATCATCTCTACTTATATGCAGGAAGGGAATTTTGATGACGCCCTGTCGCTTGCCAATATGCTGCCCGGACTTTACGATTTGGAGGGGGAGGAACTGACCGAACACAATCATTATATGTCGATGATTGACTTGTACAAAACGCTGGAAGAAGACAGTAGAAATACATTCCAATTAACCGACCAGGAAATAGCTGACCTGGAATATATTGCCGAAAACAGCAATGGAAATGCTTCCGCTCAGGCAAGAAGTATACTGGAATCAGCCTATGGTTATCATTTTTATAGTTGCCCTGAAATGTTAGGCGATGAGGGTTATAAGTCGGAAGGTATAAATAGTGATAATGTAGCTAAGCTTATGGGGGTTTCGATTACCGTTAACCCAAACCCGGCAAATCAATGGGCAGCTTTCGACTATACGTTGCCATCGGAGAATAGTACCGGTGTACTAACCCTAATAAATGCCCGGGGCGAAACAGTTAAAACTTTCCGCCTTAAAGGCAAACAGGGGCAGAAACTCGTTGATACCCGTGCCATGAAACCCGGAGCGTATTTGTATAAATTAAACGCGGAGGGTGCCCTGAAAACCGGGAAACTCATTATTACAAACTAAACCGGTAAAGTGTTGAGTGCTAAAAAAATCTCTCTGCCCATGGCAATAAAGCACATGGGTGGGGAGTTTTTTCTATTGCTGATTCTGATTTTTTCAACTTAACCTACGGAACCATGAAACGAAATAACTTATTAATTTTTTTATTTTCTTTTGCCGCTTTAACCGTCTTTAGTCAATCACCACAAATCAACTGGCAAAGTTGCCAGGGCGGATATTATGATAACAGCGTTTATGACGTAACCTATCACCAGGGAGCTTATTACCTGGCAGGTGCAACTGAGATTCAAGACCAGGACTTTCTTCAAGATGTTATCATCATAAAAACCGATACTTCAGGCAATTTAATATGGCAGAAAACATATGGAGGATCATTGGGCGATTTGGCCTTTGGTATATTTCCTTCCGGCGACGATTTGATTGTAGCCGCTGAAACAGTTTCCCATGACGGCGATATCAGCAATAACCCCTATGATTTGATTAGCAACTGGATCTTTAAAATCGACACGGCAGGTAACATGATTTGGGATAAAGTAGCCGGGGGTAATGGCAGGGATATGACCTTTGATGCCTGTGGAACAAATGACGGGGGTGTAATAACGGCCAATTATACAGCTTCCGACGACGGGGATGTATCGAACCATTTCGGGTATTTCGATGCCTGGCTGGCTAAATATGACAGCACTGGCACATTGGAATGGGATTTTACCTATGGAGGCCAGCATTCGGATGTAGCTTATTCCGTGATTCAAACCAGCGACGGGGGATTTCTTGCGGGCGGTAATGTTCAGCCGCAGGATGGGGAGGGAAATATAACATGTACCCCGTATAACTTCAATTCCGATGCTTTTTTGTTAAAATTAAGCGCCGATGGTGAACTCCTATGGCAACAATGCTTTGGAGGAAGTAATCATGATGGGGTGAAAGGTATTTTAGAATTGGACGATGGGTATTTGCTCTCGGCGACCGGAGGCTCGGATGATGGCGACTGCGAGGGATGCGGATATCACTACCCGGGCTATCCCGAACAGCCTTATGATATATGGCTGATAAAAACCGATTTCGACGGCAACATCCAGTGGCATCATTGCTATGGCGGCTTTAGTGAAAGCTATGGCGGGGATGAGGTTGCCCGTAACCTGTTTAAAACCCCTGACAATGGGTTTCTGATTTTAGGTCATACAAATTCAAGCACCGAGTATGGCCCCAACGGGGATGTTACTGATAACCCTTCTTCTGACGGACTTGATCACAGTTTATGGATGATTAAAACCGACAGCCTGGGGAATTTGATAGGGGAAGATTGCATCGGATCCGCGGGCAATGAAACACTGTACCATGGAGCCATACAACGTCCCGGAGAAAAATATATCGTAACGGCGAAAACAAATGCTTCCCAGGAAGCCAACGGGGATGTGGATTGCGGGGACAACATAGGAAACTTTGACTGGTATTGTTTCTGGCTATTTGAAATGGAAATCACCGGGTTATCCACATCATCTCCCGCACAAGCTGAAGAAAAGGGTATAAAAATATTTCCCAACCCAGGAGAAAACACCATTGAAATTGAGACGGATATCCGGCGGTTTAACGTCACTCTGTATGATGCCACGTCACGATCGGTACTACGGGTACAAGACACGAAAACTATCAACACCCGCCACCTGCGAGAAGGATTGTATTTCTATCGCATAACAAAAAACGGAAAGGCCTTAAAAAGCGGCAAATGGGTGAAAAAATAGGATGACCGTATTATGTGAGAAGCCGGGGGAATGCTCCTGTGTTCCTGTTTTACTCTCCTGAAACCAGTCTGCTTGTCGTTAGGGTGGAAATCTATTTTTGTAAACCAGGTAGCGTCCGCTGATAGGAGGACCTGCCGAAGGCGAAAGCCCAAAGCTGCCGGTCATCAAATCTCATAAAAACCTGCCATCTCGCGCCATACCCTTTGGCCTTCATCAAGAGCTGCCAGGTTATCGCCCCGACCTTCCAGCTGTTTGCGCCGGCCGGTGGGATGGCGACAGGTGGAAGGTCTTTGAACGTACTTAAGTCGGTCAAATTAGCCTACAAGGCGAATCCAGCGTTGGTCAAAGCGTCTTCGCTTTGACCTCCCATTCTTGCAGCCTCTGGCTGCCCCAATAAAACGGCTGAAAACTACCAAAAACTTCTTTTTCCCTCCTGACCCACGCTAAAAGTCTTCAGGGTATAGCCCAGACTTTCCGGCTGTTCGCACTGGCCAGCGGGCCGGCGGCAGGTGGAAGGTCTTGGGGGATACATCTTTATTGTTAAATGGATGCTGGAATGCCTAAAAAAAATTCAACGAATCATAACTTTCTTCCCCACTCTCAATCCAAAACCCACTATAAGGGCAAAGGAAAATTTTTTTTCAAATTTCCCTTGATTTTCGTATAACTTTTTTCAAATTTTGGTATAAATATATATAGACCCTATCTTTCAATCAATATACTGTTAAGCCTTATGAAAGAAAGAAAGAAAGAAAGAAAAAACAAGCTCTCCGGGAGGGCTTGATTGCCTACGTATTTCCGCCTTAACTGAAGTTCCCGGGAATTCCAACCATTTACTTCTTACTAAATAATCTTATTTCCTAACCAAAAATTTTTTGAATCATGAAATTTTTTTTATCAACAATCACAATAATGGCCTTTGTTTTGGCATTAATAATAACAGGTTGTGAAAAAAGCGAACAAACAGCCAAAAATTATAATAACAACGGCCTAACCAAAGAGGACCGCCAAATGGAACAAAAAATCAACGCTTTTTTAAACAAAATGGAAAACCCACAGAAAAATGATGAATCATTAAGTGTTGAAGAAACCATGTGGAATATTGAAGCGGGATTGAATTATACATATACTGATGTTTCCGGTAATATCGATGATGTAATAATCGATTCGGCGAAAGTGGAACTTCCGCTAACTAATGACGAAATTGCGATGACAGATGTCTCGCAGGCATATGCCATGTTTGAAGACAGTCTGCTGGCCTTTCAGGAAACATTGGATGGCAGTCACTCCATATACATAACCGATATCCAGGTAGTGGAAAACCTGCAAAAATCCAATACAGTGACCCTGAAATCTACTTCATCAGCTTACGATAATCCGCCCGGAGATGCCTGGAATATCACATCCTCGGATTATTGGTATTGGGGCTGGGAACTGGGTAAGTGCGACGGTTCAGGACAAGGCGAAGGTTTCGATGCCGCCGATCGTATCCAGCAAGTAGCCAATAACAATATCCCCGAAGTGGATGGGTCATTATCTGTATATCCGGCAAGTGTTGAAATACATACTTTTAACCCTGCGGATGTTCCAGATAATGATAATCCCTATGGAAGCAGTATGCTTTTTGAAGATTATCAGGAAGAGACATTAAATCATTATTGCCTGCCCCCGGATGAAATGACCTATTATTACAATGCTTTAGAAGACATAGGTGCTAACAATCAACCTAATAACAAAAGCATTATATCATATAGCCTTGTTGATTGGACTTCTTATGGAGATACAGGTTATCCTGATTATGATGACACTTGGTATATGATTCATCATGCGGAAATTACTTATGGCAGATGGTATCAAAGCAGCCCGCCTACTGAATAATCTAAATTACCAAGGTTTTGTTTTAACCGAGACCTTGGTTTTTAAATGTCTTTTAATAAAACCTCTTTCAATTTAAAAATTATATAACATTTATGTACATCAAAATTTTAATACTAATCAGTTTTTTTTATTCCATTAATGAGATAATTGCTCAACAAGCATTTAATACCACTATAACAGAACCAAAAAGACAAGTGATTCATGATATAAAAGAAGATGCTAATAGTGATTTTATATTAGTAGGCAGAAATGAAAATACTGATTCAGAGATGTATCGAGGATATGTCATAAAAATAAATACCTATGGGGAGATGATTAATGATACAATTGTTAACTCTGAAGGTGTAGCTTCTATTTTCTTTAATGTATTTAGTCGAAACGAATCTTATGTTGTTTTAGGTTCAATTTATGATACTACAACATCCACTAACAATCAAAAGTTGTGGTTTTTAAAGCTAGATCATGATTTAAATATATTAGAAACAAAAATATTAGATCTGCCAGAAGAAAAATGGATTTCATACACCAATGCTATTATCGATTCCGATGGAAATTACGTTTTAACAGGATATACAGGGGAAGAGGTAGATAATCAAACAGTTACCGATCCCTTTTATTACAAACTATCTCCTTCCGGGGATTCAATTACTTCCAGTTTTCCACAGGAAGAGAATTTCTTAGCAAGAACTTACGATATAATGGAAAAATCTGGTCATACTGGTTATTATGCATTTTCCAGCTATCTTGATGAAGAAGAAAACTATGGCTCAATGGTAGCTTTGTCAAATAATTTTGAAGTTGAAGAAATAATGTCTATCCCCATGTTTTCTTTCAATTATTATTCGCCAATACGTTATGGGAATTCAATTATTATCAATACAAATGGTGAAAATGATACATCAGGTGAAGCCGATTTAAATGTCATGAAAATCGATACCAATGCGAATCTTATTGATAACAGGTGGGTTGGTAAGCAAGGTGACACGGCAGATTATCCCTCCTATACCCGGGGGACGAGCAGAGTGGGACTGAATGCATTTTACGCTTCAGGAACGGCAAATATCTCAGAAAGCAATCCCTTTTATGGCAACGGCATTCCCAACTGGATACTCCTGGGAAAATATACGAGCAACCTCGAAGAACAATGGTTAAAATATTATGGCGGAGATGCCTACTACCATGTGTATTCTATGACCACCACCAGCGATCATGGTTGTGCGGTAGTCGCGTCACGTTTCGATTACGAAAACCCGGAAACCGATAGGGATATTTATGTGATGAAAGTCAACGGCGATGGTATCATCACATGGGATCAAGCTATAAAGCCTAACAACAAAGCAGTTACAATTTATCCTAACCCCGGAAGCCATTCCATTCATATCGATACGGACACCCGGTCATACACCTTCAGGCTCTACGATGCTATGGGCCAGCAAGTGCTGCAAACCCGCAACCAAAAAACCATCGATGTCAGCCGCCTGGAGGCGGGGATATATTTTTACCGGGTTGCGACTGCCGGGAAAATTCTCACTTCAGGAAAATGGGTAAAAAATTAGGATGATTCCGGATTTCGTATTTCAGGTTTATGCAAATTTTGGGCGATGATGCGAAGCATAAGCGTACTGTAATGGCTTTATTAACAAGCGGCAGAAGATTCAATTTTGAGATTCCTCACGAATCCCGAACCTTCCAGGCAGGCCTCCTCCCATTGCGCGGCATCCTTTGATAGAAAAATCAAACGTTTAAAAGGCTTAAGTAAACGCACAAAATTATAAGCAACTCCTAATTATAATGCAGCAGCGTACCGCTGTAACCTCCTGCCCAACCGTTGACGTTGGATGGGAAATACACGGCATTAAGGTCGTAACTGACCGGATTTTCGATTGTTGCCCAATCTTCGCCGTTTTTGGTTTGATAAATCGTTCCTGATTCGCCGACAGCCCAGCCATGAAAATCTTCGGAAACAAATATGCTGCTGAGGTAATCGACTTCAGCATCCAATTGCAAGCTCCATGAGTTTCCGCCATCCTCTGTATGGTAAATTTTACCTTCGCCACCGGCAGTAACGAGCCAGCCATGATTGTCATCGGCAAAAGCCACATCACTCAGCCATCCGAAATCATCCGGTTCACTGATAAGCGGCTGCCAGCTACTGCCTGCATCCGTGGAAACAAGTAATACCGAAGAGCCGGCAAGATACACTTTGTTTGTACCAACGGTTTCAATGGCGTAGAGCGAATTTGATACCGGCGTTTCCTGCCTTGACCAGCTTTGCCCCGCGTCAGTAGTATGCAGTACGACACCGTCGCTGC
Organism: Bacteroidales bacterium; assembly: GCA_021740175.1. Classification (GTDB taxonomy): domain Bacteria; phylum Bacteroidota; class Bacteroidia; order Bacteroidales; family JAIPAH01; genus JAIPAH01. Next base: position 2,903 of record JAIPAH010000067.1, on the reverse strand, counting down.
CGGTTATCCATCCTTTGGAATCGCCGGCGAAAGCCACTGCCCTGGGAATAAATCCGATTTCAGGAAGCGTTTTTTCCGTCCAGCTAACGCCACCGTTACGGGTTGCATAGACAAAAGCTCCATCTTCGGAATCATCGCCTATGATGACCCCATTTTCAGTATCGCTGAAAGCAATCCCGTAGAGATCATCGTCTGTAATCCCTGTGATACTGAAGGTGTCCCAGCTCTCCCCATCTTCGGTTTTCAGAAGAGCGCCGCTCTTACCTACGGCCCAACCGGTAACGTCATCGACAAAACTGATGTCTTTTAACCAGTTAGATGTAGGAGTTTCGACGGCTTTCCAGGACCCACCGGTAGTATTATCATCATCCTCGGTTTCGCATCCGCTGAAAAACAGGATGAGGCTTGCCGCTGCCGCTATTAAAAAAGAGGTTGTCTTCATGGCTTTTATTTTCGGTAAAACGTTGCTTTTAGAATTTTATTACTTTATTTTGATTTCAGCCACCACCGGTAAATGATCGGAAGGATATTTGTCTCCCCGGCAATCATTGATAATCACATGACGTTGTACTTCTATTTTTTTACTGACAAAGATATAGTCGATAATCCTTTGTTCACTAAAGTCGGCCTCAAAGCCGATATAGGTAGTCAAAGGACCATAAGGGGGTTCTTTTGCTATTTTCCGTGCATCGCTAAGGGCCACCGGATAATTTCCCTGTGTCATGTGCTGATAGGTACCTGACTTTTGTAAAGCATTAAAATCGCCGGTTACGACGGTTGGGTTATCTGCTGCACGGCTATTGATCGAATCAAGCAGCAGCTTTGATGACTCGAGCCTTGCTATGGTTCCCTGGTTGTCAAAATGCGTGTTAAAGATATAGAACGACTTTTTTGTTTGCTTGTCTTTCAAACGAGCCCAGGTAACGATTCGGGGGCATGCCGCATCCCATCCTATGGAACCGGCTTTGGAGGGCTCCGAAGAGAGCCAGAAGGTGTTGCTTTGCAAAAGCCTGAAGCGTGCTGTGTCGAAAAAGACAGGATTAAATTCCCCCTGCTTTTTACCGTTATCCCGTCCAACGCCAATCCAGTCATAACCGGGGAGTAACGTATCCAGATCGTGGACCTGATTATCCAGGGCCTCCTGCATGCCAATGACAGAAGCCCCGTGATATTGCATGACTTCTGCCACAAAATCCTTACGGTATTTCCAGGCATACTTCCCATCCTCAGGATTATCAAAACGAATATTAAACGTCATTACCCTGAATTCATTCTGCCCGCTTAACGTACTCGTCACCATAAGAAGCAGTAAAATCAGACTCCCAGCTTTTATTTTTTTCATTATCCTGGTTTAGCTATTCAACTATTATTGCCAAGCTTGCTCGTGGTCACAACCATCATTTTTATATCTCGTTCCAGACCAAAGCACTCGCCCCTATTATAGGAGCATCGCCTTCTTTTATCTCCGATTCTAAAATACGCACCTTGCCTTTGAAGATGGTCATCAGGTTCTCATGAAAGTGATTTTTTACCGGTTCCAAAAGAATATCGCCGGCATTAACCAAGCCGCCAAACAAAAAGATCGCCTCGGGACTGGAAAAGGCTACGAAATCGGTTAATTGCTTCCCGAGAATTTTCCCGGTGTAAGCAAAAGCTTTTTGAGCGATTTTGTCGCCCTTCATGGCTTCTTCAGCAATGGCTTTTGATGTGAGTTGATGATAGGAGTAATCCCGCAAGGAAGAATCGGCATTATTGCTTGCCAGCATTTCAAAAACCGTACGCTTCAATCCGTTGGCCGAACAGTAGGTTTCAAGGCAGCCTTTACGGCCGCAGTTGCATTGCCGCCCACCGGGGATGGCGATAGTATGCCCCAGTTCGCCGGCAAAACCGTCATGACCGTAAAGCATCTGCCCGTTCACAAAAATACCGCTGCCTACCCCTGTGCCGAGCGTAATCATTATAAAATCGTTGATATCCCTGGCTCCGCCGTATATTTTCTCACCCAGGGCAGCAGCGTTGGCATCATTGGTCAAAAATACCGGAGCATCGAAATACCGTTTGACAATCTCGACCAGTGGAACAATTCCGTTAAATTTAAGATTGGGCGCATGTTCAATAGTTCCGCGGTGGAAATTCCCATTAGGTGCTCCAATACCTATGCCCATTAACTCAGCATCGGTTTGTTGCTCCACTAGTTTTTTTATGGCCTGGCTCAGCTCCTGCCCGTATTTTTCTGCGTCGGGTTGGGTGTTGGATGGAACGGCGTTTTTCCGTACGCATGTGCCTGTTTCATCGACAACACCTATAGCCGTATTCGTACCCCCGATATCCACTCCAATGATCACTTTCATAAATTGAATCTTCTGTTATCCGTTTTGGTCTTCATGTTTTAAAAAAAGCGTTTAAAAGTAATAAAATTCATGCAGAGAGAAACAGGCTGCATTAGTTTTCTTTCATAATGATGAAGGGAAGGGGTGTATGATTGAATGAATGAATGGATGGATGGATGAATGAATGTCTATTATCTTAGGCTTCAACAGACTTTTCTGCTTTTATTCTTTACCACAGATAGCGCGGATGGTCCCCTTTAGGGGATTTAGGGGTGTGCGGAGAGAGATAGGGCGGTTGGAATGAATGAATGGATGGTTGTATGAATGAATGGTTGAATGAAAGAATGGATGAATGGATGAATGAATAGTAGATTGATAGAATGTATATAATTTTAAGCTTCAGCAGACCCTTCTGCCTATACACTTAATAATATCGCGGATGGTCCCCTTTAGGGGATTTAGGGGTGTGCGGAGGGAGATAGGGCGGTTGGAATGGATGGATGAATGAATGAATGGATGGTAGATTGATAGGATGGATGGATGAATGAATGTCTATTATCTTAGGCCTCAACA
>JAIPAH010000066.1 GCA_021740175.1 Bacteroidales bacterium | reverse complement strand
TAAAATTCCTTTTTCGGGCGATTTGTTGAAAAGCCTGGCCAGCATTGCCTTAAAGAAACCAAACATCCTTTTGTCGGCATTTTTCGGAGAATTGGCAGAAAAGCCGGTATCATCGGAAACATGATATTCCATGAAAGTATTGAATGGGCCCATTTGTTTATAGGTGATTTCACATTTCCATTTTCCGGTCAATCCATCAGCTTTCTCATCAATAAACTGCCCGTGGGTGGAGCCTAAAGCAAGGATTATCAATAAAATAGAGTAAAAAATGCTTTTCATCAATTATTGTTTTAGCGGGTTCATGGCATAAACCGTTGGGGAGTTCGTGATTCCTGTCTTTTAGCTAGGAATATCTTTGAAGGATGGCAATTCATCTATGTATCCTGCTCATTCCCAATGATTTGTTACAGCATATTGACAACTGTTACGGCTTTTATACTATCTCCAATTGCTTTGTTGCATCAAAATCAACTCGCATTTTTACATCAGCTTTCAATGCATCAAATACCCGCAAAATAGTAGATAATCTTACATCTTTTGTATGATTCTCGATTTTTGATATTTGAGCTTTTTTTACTCCAATTAATTCTCCTAATTGTTCCTGGGTCATTTTTCTTTCTTTCCTTGCCTTTTTTATCATCTCTCCCAGGATTTCAAGTTTAAGCTCAAATTCGAATTGGTTTCTTTCGGGTGTACCTTTTTTACCAATGTGTTTATTAGTTATTTCTTCTAAACTATATGTTTTCATTTTTCTTTAATTTTTTGTTTCCAAATATGATATTCTTAATTGCTCAGCCCTCTCAATTTCCTTTTTTGGTGTTTTTTTTGTTTTTTTTATTATTCCGTGTGTCGCAATTACCAATGTATCTTTATTTTTTGTTCTTTCCCAGAATGCAAATAATCTTATTTGTTTGTCTTGATATCTCGTCCTAAATTCCCATATATTTTCATTCAGTTTTTTGAACAATTCCGGATCATTAACTTCTCTCGATTTCCAAATGTTGAAAATAACTTTTTTACGTGTTTTATCATCAAGTTTATCAATGAAAGCTTTCGCTTGTTCCAAAAATCTTACTTCAAAGTTTATCATCTTATACTCTTTTCACAAAGATACATAAAAGTTTCCTTATTAGGAAATTTTTAAGTCTGTTTTTAATTATATCGCCATGAGTTTAAATGGAATCTCTTTAAGCAATTGCTGGCAACGGGTTCTCATATCAAAAATAACAAATTTTGTGGATAAATAGATTGCCCGGAGAAAACCAATGGTTTAGTAAAAAAATTATTGATTCACTCATTATTAAGCAATGAGTCGATTTTCTTTTTCACACCCGGTGCTTTATCTGTGTGATTCTCCAATAGTACATTGTCTTTTCCCACAATAGTATAATGGGGATAGCTATCTATATTAAAATACGCTGATATTTTTTTGTTCCAGTTGCCCTTAGCAAATAAATTCATGCCCTGAAGGTTGTATTGTTTCAAGGTTTTTCTCCACCGGTCTTCCTCACTTTTCATACAAATATTCAGAAATCGAATTTTTGAGTTTTCTTCGTAATTCCCGATCATCTTGTTGAGCTCCGGCATGTTATTCAGACAAGGCCCACACCAAGTAGCCCAGAAATTTATATATAAAACCTGGTTCTTAAATTTATCAAATGAAATTAAGCTATCGGCTTCATTAATCACATAAAAGTTAGGAATGGTATCTCCTTGCTGTAAGTCCAGCATTTCCGTCTTTTTCTTCGACTTTCGATTTGCCAGTCGCATTAAATCACTGTAATTCTTGACTTTAAATTTTTCGGCAAGAGAAGCAATTTTTGAAGAATCGGAGAAATAACTGATAAAATCGCTGAAAAGTGTTTTTTGATAAATATCCCTGACGTTACCTGATAACGCCTTTTTGGAGTTCTTCAAGATATGATATTTAATTTTTCGGACGCGCTTAAAACCGGAAAGGGATTGATATTCTTCTTTTGGTAAATCCATCATGAAATAATCATTTAAAAACCACATGTAATGAGTGGAAAAGACAGCCTTTTGATTATCGATTTTCAATTCTTCAATAAAATCGTAATAGTCAGCGGGAACGGAGTCTTCAAAGTAATTAAGCGCTTGATTAGCATGTGGTAAGGAAGTTTTAAAACCGGCTCCTGAGTATATTATTTCAGCTTTCTCATAATCGACGAACCATTGCGGAAGGCTGTGAGATTCGAGATAATTTGTCAGAAAATGGTGTGTTTTATTGACAATTGAATCGGTAGTCTTTTTAAGCAATTCATAAGTAAAAGCTGAATTAATAGGTTTATTGAGAGGTCGCCTAATGTCGGTATAGCCCAAATGTTTTTTCTTTTCCAGGTAATATTCATTAATCATTTTTCCTTTCCCGGAAAAACGAAGAATGGGCTTACTTTCAGTCATTTTTGCACTTATGTGAGACGTATCCTCCGGATAAAGAATAACGTTGTAACGATTGTCACCAACGCTCAATTGACTTTTGACCGGTCGGTCAATATAAAGCCTTAAATGATAGATTCCGCTATCACTAATGGCCTGCATTTTTGTCTTACTCCCGGTAGGGGGGATGTTAGTAAGAGCCAAAGCTTTAACGTATATAGTATCCGGAGGCTTTTCGGGGCAATTTATTTCAATCGTGGCGATGGAAAATGGTTGGTATTCGTACGTTTTCTTTTCATCGCTGGGATTACATGAAAAGATAAAGAAGAACAAGGCTAAGATAAGATATCTTTTAAAGTGGATATTAATTCTCATATTTTTCATTTATTCTACTCATCAAAGTTCAAATCGTCGGGATTTCTTCTGCTATCCCAAATGTGTAGAATTCTTACTTCGTTTTTTGACCATATTATTCTTCTAACCATTTATCAATGATTCTATCAGCTTGTTCGTCGGTGTAATACTCGCCATTACATATCTGCTGTTCAGACTCTTCTATTCTTTTTTTCTGTTGCGGGGTAAGCTTTGGAATCTCCGATGAATCATATTTTCTTGAAAGAATTTCGTTTACAGTGTTCAATAATTCATGGTCATCGATATTTTCAATACTTTCATGCAGTCTTTTTTTTATTTCCTCTGTACTCATCTTCACCAAATTTTTATCTAAGATAAAAAGAAATTCTGACTTAAAACAGAAACCTCCAACCCATATTCTGATTCGGAGGTTTTAATGTAATGAACAGCGTAAACTTTCTACAACCCAAACGCCTTCTTCAACTCCTCCACATAATCCAGCTTTTCCCAGGCGAAGAAGTCAACGGTTTTGTTTTTGCCTACTGTATCGCCGTTTCCGTCGTAAAGGGTGACTTCGTCGGTTTCGTGGTCCCTTCCCATGTGGCCGTGGGCAGCGGTACGTTCGAAAATGGGATACTTGAGGCCGAAACGCTCAACAATGGCCCTTGGGCGCAGGTCGAACAATTCCTTGATTTTCTGGGCTATGGCACCATCATCCAGTTTCACATTGGCTTTTCCGTACGTATGGACATACACCCCTACCGGTTCGGCAATACCTATGGCGTAGGCTACCTGTACGAGTACTTCGTCGGCGATACCGGCGGCCACCATGTTTTTGGCGATATGGCGGGATGCGTAGGCTGCCGAGCGGTCGACTTTCGAGGAGTCTTTGCCCGAGAAGGCTCCGCCTCCGTGTGCCCCTTTTCCGCCATAAGTATCCACAATAATTTTTCTCCCGGTAACCCCGGTATCTCCGTGAGGACCACCGATAACAAATTTTCCGGTAGGATTGACGTGGAGGGTGTAATCATCGCGGAACAATCCGCTCAGGGTGTCCGGCAAACGTTTTTTTACCCGTGGAATGAGGATGTTTTGAACATCATATTTAATCTGCTTGAGGGCTTCTTCGTCGCTTTTCTCTTCTATTTCGTCATGCTGTGTCGATATAACGATAGTGTCCACCCGCCTGGGTTGATCGGTATCATCGTATTCGATGGTCACCTGCGATTTGGCATCCGGTCGGAGGTAGAGCATTTCCTTCTCTTCGCGCCGCAGTTTGGCTAATTCCTGCATAAACATGTGGGCCAGTACTACCGGTAAAGGCATGTAGTCGCCGGTTTCTGAAGTTTCGGAGGTGGCATAGCCAAACATCATCCCCTGGTCGCCGGCGCCCTGCTCGCCTTCATCGCGCTGGACGCCCTGGAAAATATCCGGCGACTGTTCATGAATGCTGGAGATAGTTCCGCAGGAGTTGGCCTCGAACATGTAGCGGGGGTCCGTGTAACCAATTCTTCTGATAACACGCCGTGCTACTTCCTGGACATCCACATAGGCTTCGGTGCGAACCTCACCGCTCAAAACAACCAATCCCGTGGTGACCAGTGTCTCCACGGCTACTTTCGATTCGGGGTCTCTTTTTAAGAGTTCGTCAAGGATGGCATCTGAAATCTGGTCGGCGATTTTATCAGGATGACCTTCTGATACTGATTCGGATGTAAAAAAATAACCCATAGTTTTTTATGTTTTTAATATAACCGCATTGTTTGCTATTGACAATATAGCCATCAAAAGTAAAAAAACTTTATTTATAAGCCTTTGTTCCCGGCAATAATTTTTTGCTAATAAGCTGTCATGAGGCTTATAACAGCTACTTTTGCAAAAAGCGGCGTGGGGTTATTTTTTATTTTGAGTTAACCGGTGGAAGACTTCTTCAAGTTTCTCAGCTTCTTTATTTAATGAGAGGATGGTCATATCTTGTTTTACGGCAAACTGAAACAGGGCCGAACGGATATCCACACCGGTATCCGATTCAATAACCCAGGTTGTCGGGGCGGCTTGTTTTACATTTTTGACCCCTTTGATGGCTTTGAGAGCGGCAGCCTGTACATTGGAATCAAATTCCACCGTAATGATAGCGTTGTCCCGCTCTTTGGAGATATTCCCGGGGGCATCGTCGGCAACGACTTGTCCGTTGTTAATGATAATAACGCGGTCGCAGACTGCTTCCACTTCCTGCATGATATGGGTGGAGAGCAGGATAGTTTTCTCTTTGCCTATGTTTTTGATAAGGTTTCGAATTTCAACCAATTGATTGGGATCAAGACCCGCTGTGGGTTCATCGAGTATAAGCACATCCGGGTCGCTCAGAAGAGCCTGTGCTACACCTGCCCGCTGTTTGTATCCTTTCGAGAGGTTGCCGATTTTTTTGTTTTGTTCGGGAGTAAGCCCGGTGGTTTCAATAATTTCTTCAATACGTTGCCCGGGATTTTTGATTTTGCGGATACCCGCTACAAAATCCAGATATTCTCGCACATACATATCGTCATATAGCGGGTTATTTTCAGGCAAATATCCGATTTGTTTCCGCACGTCGATGGATTGCTCGGACACGTTAAGCCCGTTAACATATACTTGCCCTTCCGAAGGGGGAATGAAACAGGTGATAATTTTCATTAAAGTTGATTTCCCGGCACCGTTGGGGCCAACCAATCCGGCAACCTCTCCCGAATTTATGGTGAGGTTAATCTTATCCAGGGCTTTCTGTTCGCCGTAGTATTTGCTGATATTCCCAATTTCAATCGACATAGGCTTGTGCGTTTTACAGCCAGCGAATATATATTTTTTTAACCAAATCATGTAGATAACCCCGGGTGACTATCAATGGAATTAACAATTTTTAAAAGCATTGGAAATTTGTTCATTTAAAAATATAATTCTACATTTGCAGCCCATTTTTATAGGGACAGGAAAAGAAATTTTAACGCAATGGATACAGTAAGTTACAAAACATTAAGTGCAAATAAGAACACGGTTCACAAGGAGTGGTTACTCGTAGATGCTACCAATCAGCCGGTAGGTCGTTTGGCTTCCAACATTGCCTACCTGCTCAGAGGCAAGCATAAACCAGATTTTACTCCGCATGTGGATTGTGGCGATAACGTTGTCGTTATCAATGCTGAGAAGGTTCGTTTAACCGGGAAAAAATGGACTGATAAAGAGTATGTTCGTTTTACAGGATACCCCGGTGGTAAAAGAGTTGAAACTCCCAGGGAAGTCCTGAGAAGATTCCCCGAACGTATTGTTGAAAAGGCCGTATGGGGAATGCTTCCTAAAAATCGTTTGGGACGTGCTATATTTAAGAATTTGAAGGTTTATGCCGGTAGCGAGCATAAACAAGAAGCTCAAAAACCAAGAGAAATAAAAATTAACGAAATCAAATAAAGATGGAAGTAGTTAACGCCGTAGGACGAAGAAAGACAGCCATAGCCAGGGTCTACCTGAAACCCGGTTCCGGGGACATGAAGGTAAATGACCGTGGTTTTGATGAGTTTTTCCCTTCTGAAAGTACAAGAAAAGATATCGTCACCCCTTTTAACATAACGGAGACAAATGGGAAATATGACGTTTTGGTGCGCATAACAGGAGGTGGAAAATTCGGTCAGGCAGAAGCCACACGGTTAGGAATTGCCAGGGCTCTGAACAAAGTAGATGAAGAATTTCATCTGCCACTTAAGGAAAATGGCTTGCTCCGCCGCGATGCCCGTATGGTTGAACGTAAAAAGCCGGGTAGAAAGAAAGCAAGGAAGAAATTCCAATTCTCCAAACGTTAATATTATTCTTTTCCATTGCAAAAAAAGGATAATGTTTAGTATCTAAATTGTTAGGACTTCTCCCCCGGAGAACTACCTGACAATTGTTTTTTACGGAATGTAAACATTTTAAAAACAAAGAATTTATGCCTCAAGTAACATTTGAACAATTACTGGATGCAGGCGTCCATTTCGGACACCTGAAAAGAAAGTGGAATCCTAATATGGCTCCTTATATTTTTATGGAGCGCAACGGGATTCACGTGATCGATCTTTACAAAACAAAAGCTAAACTGGATGAAGCCGCCGATGCTCTGAAGCAAATCACAAAATCGGGGAAAAAGGTGCTCTTTGTTGCTACCAAAAAGCAAGCCCAGGAGATCGTGCAGGAAAAAGTTAAACAAACCGGGATGCCTTACGTGACCCATCGCTGGCCCGGGGGGATGCTGACCAATTTCTCGACAATTCGGAAGGCTGTTAAAAAGATGTCGAATCTTGACAAGCTCATGAACGACCCGAATAAATATGACCACATGTCGAAAAGAGAGCGGCTGCAAATACAGCGTGAAAGAGCTAAGCTCGAGACGCAGTTTGGTAGTATTGCCGACCTCAATCGTCACCCGGCTGCCGTTTTCGTCGTGGATATCATTAAAGAACATATAGCGGTTAAAGAAGCTAAAAAGCTGGCCATCCCCACTTTCGCTATGGTGGATACAAACTCCGACCCTAACGAGGTGGATTTCCCCATTCCGGCCAATGACGATGCATCCAAGTCAATCTCCCTGATAATGGATGTGATGACAAAAGCCGTTGAAGAAGGAATGATGGAGCGCAAAGCGGAAAAAGAAGAGAAAGCTAAGCGCGAAAAAGAAGCGAAACAGAAAGAAAAAGAGGCCCAGCAGAAGAAAGAGCAGGAAGCTAAGGAGCAGCAGGAACAAGAGGCCGAACCACAGGAAGAAGGTGAATCAGCAGGTGATACATCCGAGGCACCCGCTAAGAAGAAGACGCAAAAGCGGGCAAGACTTAAGGATGCCACCAAAACTGCCGAAGCCTCATCGAAAACATCGGAAGCTTCCGCGGAAGCCGGTGAAGCTTCATCGGAAGAGAGCGAAGCATCCTCGGAAACTGCCGAAGCTTCAGCCGATGGCGAAGCTGAAAACAAAGATTCAGAGCAAGACGGAAAACAAGATCAAGCCGGAAAAGAGGATGAGGATAAGTAAACCGTAACGAAAAAGAAGTGAAGTAAGAAATATAAAAACTTTTCAAATATACAACAAATGGCAAATATAAGTGCTCAAGATGTTAATAAGCTCCGTCAAATGACGGGCGCCGGAATGATGGATTGTAAAAAAGCCCTTCAGGAAGTCGAAGGTGATTTTGATCAAGCTGTGGAGATATTACGGAAAAAAGGACAGAAAGTGGCCAATAAAAGAGCGGATCGCTCGGCCAATGAAGGGATTGTCATAGCTAAAACCGCCGATGACCAGAAGTACGGGGCTATTCTGATGTTGAATTGTGAAACGGATTTTGTAGCTAAGAACGATGATTTTGTGAATTTTGCATACAAGATTATCGATACCGTCATCGTCAACAAGCCTTCTACTGTGGAAGAATTGAAAGCCATGAAGCTGGACAATGACCTTACCGTTGAGGAAAATATTACCGATATGACCGGTAAAACAGGGGAAAAGCTTGTGCTTTACAAATTTGACGCCCTGAAATCAGAGCGAGTATTCGCCTACAATCATCATGGCAATAAGCTTGGTTCTGTTGTAGCGCTCAATAAAGACGGAAGTGATGAAATCGATAAAGCCGGGCATGAAATTGCTATGCAAGTTGCAGCTATGAATCCCGCCGGTATTACTGAAGATGATGTGCCACAGGAAGTAATTGATCGCGAGATGGAAATCGGGCGCGATCAAGCTCGCCAGGAAGGCAAGCCTGAAAATATCATCGAAAAAATCGCTGAAGGAAAGCTTAATAAGTTTCTCAAAGAGAATACCTTGTTGAACCAGGAATTTATCAGGGAAGCTAAAACACCGGTTAAGGATTATCTCCGGAAAGTCGACGGCGACCTTAAAGTGGTTGATTTCAGGCGTTATATGCTTGGAGAATAAGCATCTTATTCAGATATAACACAAAAAAAACCGTACTCTCAAGGATACGGTTTTTTTTGTTCCTAAAATATCTATGGCTAATTAAGCGAGCAATGATTTAACTATTTCGGAAATTTTTTTATTCTCAGCCTTTCCCGCCAATCGCTTGGTGGCGGCACCCATTACTTTTCCCATATCCTGCATGGAAGTAGCTCCTACTTCATCGATTATGGCTTTGATTTCGTTTTCGAGTTGTTGCTCATCCATTTGGTCGGGAAGATATTTTTCGATAATGGAAGCCTGGAATCTTTCCTCTTCAGCCAAATCCGTCCGCCCTTGCTCCTCATATTGTTCGGCACTTTCTTTCCGTTGTTTCACTTGCTTCTGGAGCAATTGCATCTCAACGCTTTCCGGGATTTCTTCACCGGAAGTTTGGTCTTTGTTCGTTTTTTCAATCAGCAAGGCCGATTTTATAGCCCGCAAGGCGGAAAGTTTCCGCTGGTCTTTGTCCCGCATGGCCTGCTTTAAATCTTCGTTAATTTGCTTTTCCAGTGACATGTTTAGTCGATATTTTTGTGTATATACCCGTTGTTTTTCTTGATTACCGTTTCATCATTTTTGTTTTTGCCCAGGACGTACTCAGGGTCATTTTCCTCATCCGACGATTGGGTGTCCTCAAGTGCCATATTTTTGCGCTTATAAGCGGGAATTTTTTCCATTTGTTCCCGTTCTTTCTCTGTGGGTCTACGCCTGGGTATTTTGCCTGTGTGCGATAGTTTAGCTATTCGTTCGCGAGCTTTTTTTTCGTGCTTTTGGGTATCACTCTCCGGTTCTGTTTTCGCTTGGCTTTTTCGCGTTTTGAACTGGAAGTTGCCTACCTGTTCATCCTCGTCAAAAATGCCGCTATAGCGGGATGATTCGTTGTTTTTGTCTTGTTGCTGTGATTCATTATTATCCGTAACGGCATTATCTTCATCCTCCTCTTTTTGACCAGTGTCTCCCTGTGCTTCAGCCTCTTCTTCCGGGGTGTCTTCCGGGACAAGGTAATTCACTTTCTTTGATGATGTCGGTTGTGGTTCATGGCCGGGTTCAGGTTCCGTATCGGGTTCCTCATCCACTGCCTCATCATCTTCAGTAGTATCCTCTTCTTTCTGTTTTTTAATATAAGGTTCATCAGGGCTTTGGTTTTGATCCGGGGCATTTTCCGAATCATACAGCGGAGTCACCTTTTTGGTTTGCTGCTTGGTTTGATCGTCAGCGCTTTCAAAACCCGTCGCTACCAATGTAATCCGTATGGATTCTTCAAGGGATTCATCGATACTGTTTCCAAAGATAAGATTAGCTTCACTCCCTGACTTTTCCCTGATGTAATCGGTGATGTCATGCATTTCATTGACTGACATCTCTTTTTCGGGTGAAGATGCGAGATACAGGAGGATATTTTTTGCCCCCGTGATTGTTGAATCTGCAAGCAACGGGGAAGTAAGCACCATTTCGGCGCAATCTAAGGCTCTGTTTTCGCCGTCAGCAGTCGCTGAACTCATGATCGATTTTCCCCCGTTTTGCATCACACTCTTCACATCTTCGAAATCCAGGTTGATGTTCCCGGGAACGGTGACTAATTCGGCTATGCCTTTGGCTGCTGTGGTTAAGATATCGTCGGCTTTCTTGAAGGCCTCCGACATCTTCATGTCCTGGTGTAGTTCGCGAAGCCGGTCGTTTACAATGACCAGGCTCGTATCCACATATTTTCTGAGTTCGGCAATTCCGGCGTCGGCTTGTTTTTTCCGGCGCGGGCCTTCAAAGCTGAAAGGTGTGGTAACGATCCCTACGGTTAAGACGCCTTGTTCACGAGCGATAGAGGCTATTACCGGCGCGCTGCCTGTGCCGGTACCGCCTCCCATTCCTGAGGTGATGAAGACCATTTCGGTTTCTTCATCCAGGATTTCCTCGATCTGCTCCTGCGATTCAAGGGCGGCCTCTTTGCCTACCTGGGGATTGTTTCCGGCACCTTTACCGCGCTTCCCGAGCTGGATTTGGACGGGTACCGAACTTTGCTCTAAGGCTTGAGCATCGGTATTAGCTACAATAAAGTCTACATCTTTAATACCTTCGCGGAACATATTGTCGACGGCATTACTGCCTCCACCGCCAACTCCAATAACTTTAATACTGTTTTTTATATTTTTCGTGTTGTTAAACTTTAACATTGGCATAGTATCTATCAGGTTTTTATAAAAATATTATGAAAAAGAATTTATTTGATTATATTATCCAACTATTTTTCAACAAGCTGACGTTAATTACTTTTTCTCTTCTTCATCAAAAAATTTAATGATGTTGGAGAGAAATTTTTGTGAGATCCGTGTGCTTCTGCGTTCTTTTTCAGGTTCTTGTTGTTCTTTTTTCTGGTTAGGCGATTCGCCCTCCATTTCTTTTCTTTTTTCAGCATCCCTTACGCCGTCAATAACCAGGCCTATGCCTGTCGCATACATGGGTTGCTTTAACTCTTCGGGAACTTTCGAAGAGAGATGTTCTGCAGGATAACCTATCCGTGTATCTTTTCCCGTAATATAAGCCGTAAGCTGGCGCATGTGTTTAAGTTGAGCGCCGCCTCCTGTGACCACGATTCCGCCGATAAGCTGGCTCTCATAGCCCGAAGCTTCTATTTCATAATTCACATGTTCTATAATTTCCTGCATTCGTGCCTGTATAATCGAAGCCAGGTTTTTCAGGGAGATCTCTTTCGGTTTACGTCCTTTCAGTCCGGGTATGGAAACCACTTCATCATCACTGTTTAGGTTGGCAAGGGCCGAGCCGAATTTCAGCTTGAGATCCTCGGCATGTTTGCGAATGATCGAACACCCTTCTTTGACATCATCCGTAACAATGGAACCTCCGAAAGGAATGACAGCCGTATGGCGCAGGATTTTGTCGTGAAAGATAGCTATGTCTGTGGTTCCGCCTCCGACATCGAGGAGGGCTACTCCGGCTTCTAGCTCGTCATCGTTGAGAACGGCGTCGGAGGAAGTTAAAGGTTCCAGGATAAGCTCATCAACTTCCAGCCCAGCTTTAGTGATACACTTATAGATGTTTTTGGCGGCATGGGTCATACCCGTAATGATATGGAAATTGGCTTCTAGTGAGCTGCCTGCCATCCCTACCGGGTGGGTGATCCCTGCTTCACCATCGATAGTATATTCCTGTGGAATTACCGATATAATTTCTTCACCGGGTTTCATGCCGATATTGTACATGCTGTTAATAAGCTGATTCACTTCCTCTTTAGTGATTTCGGCTTCACTATTTTCACGGATGATACTGCCCCGGTGCTGGTGGCTTTTGATATGCTGCCCGGCTATCCCCACTTTCACTGTTGAGACATTCACTTCAGAGGTTTTTTCCGCTTCAGCTACCGCCGTTTTAATGGCTTCCACCGTGGAGCCGATGTTATGCACTACTCCTCTTTTTACCCCAAGGGAGTCAGCTTTTCCGTAGCCCAGAATTTCTATTTTTCCGTTTAGATCCTCCCTGCCGACAATGGCTGCAACCTTTGTTGTTCCGATGTCAAGGCCTACAATTATTTCATTGTCATTATTTTCCATAGCACTATTTATTTTGAGCAGATAACCTGGTTTTTATACTTTAAGTTAATGATTTTGTAGGTTTGCCATCCGCTTCTGGGAATGGCTTGCCTGTATATCGCCTCAAGTTTTCTTAATTTATTTTTTATCAAAGTTGTTTTGCCAAAGATAATAACCTGGTCGCCGATTTTGGGTATCAATTCGTATTCATTTTCCCGGTTGCGATATATCTGTTCGACCTGGGCTTTAAGAAACCGGTTTTCTTTGATTTTTTTTGCTAAATTAAACAGTTCCTCAATACCGGAAAAGTTATTCAATTGTTTATAGTGAAGGTTTTGTGACAGAGCCGAATCAGGAACCGTGGCATCAATGTTGCCGCTGGCAAGTAATATATGGGCCGGGTGATAAGGATTCACCGGAATAAGGTATCCCCTGCGGTCGAGGTAGAAGGATTTGTTTCCGGCAGAAATAATACGAACTACCGGAATGAAGGAGCGTATTTTTAACTTTAGCTTCCTGTTCATAGTTACGTAAACATCTACATCTTTAACAAAGGGGCTTTCACGTAAGGTTTGTTCTATTGCTGCTAAGGAGATATCATTCAATGACCGCTTTTTCAAGGAGTCAAAATTGCTTTCAACCGTTTGCCGGATTTGTGCTTCGGTGACCAGGGAATCGTTATCTTCCCCGGTAAGCACGTTAATATCCATGCCCTCACATTGACCTTCGTGGTAGGTTTTATTTGTGAGGATAACCAGGAAGCCGATCCCGCTTATGATTATCAAAATTGTTATGGTCTTTAGCACTTTTTTCATGTATATCTTGCTTCTAACATTGATTGCAGTTGTTTTACCAATCGATCGATGTCACCCGCCCCGAGTGTGAGAATTACTTCGAGGTCAAAGGCTTTTAATTTGTCAATTATTTCATTTTTTTGATAAAGATATTTTTGTTCAGCTTGCATTTTATTATAAATCATTTCTGAGGAAACCCCTTCAATAGGTTCTTCCCTTGCCGGATATATCGGGATAAGTATGGCTTCGTCGAGTTGGTCGAGACTTTGGGCGAATCCATCTGCAAAATCTCGTGTCCTCGAATACAAGTGAGGCTGGAAGATACCTGTCACTTTTTTACCGGGGAAAAGGGTCCTTACGGCCTCGATGCATGCCGACAACTCGCTCGGGTGATGAGCATAGTCATCGATATAGGTAATTTTTTCCGTACGCAGGCGGATATCAAAACGGCGCTCAACCCCTTCAAAGCTTTCAAGGGCTTGCCGGATGGTTTTTGGTTCTACATTTACTGTCATTGCTGCAGCAAATGCTGCGGCTGCATTCTGGCGGTTGTAGCTTCCCGGCAGGGAAAAACGAATTTTACTTAAATGCTTATTCTCCGTGGCAAGGTCAAAAAACTGGTAACCCTCCGATATATAGGCATTGTAAGGCCGGAATCCGGCGCGGGAATCGTTTCCGTAAGTGAATAATTGCTGAAATTCCGAAAACGTAACCTCCAGGGATTTTTCTACCACCAGCTTACCATTATTCTTTAAATGGCCGGCGAATTCCCTGAAACTGTTTTCGAGTTCTTCAGCGTTTCCATAAATATCGAGATGGTCGGCGTCTATGGCCGTTATGACGATTAAATCCGGGTTTAGCTGGAGGAAGGAGCGGTCAAACTCATCGGCTTCTACTACCACTATGTCCGTTTCCTCAGCAATGAGGCAATTCGATTGATAATTTTTCATAATGCCCCCCACGAAAGCGGTTACGTTTTGTCCCGCCTGGTGAAGGATATGTGCTATCAGGGCACTTACCGATGTTTTGCCGTGAGTGCCGGCAACGGCAATCGTGTAATGCCCGGAAGTGATCATGCCCAACACCTGCGAGCGTTTGCGGATGGGAATGTTTCGGGCTTCCAGGTGTTGATATTCTTGTAGCGTTTTGGGTACGGCGGGGGTGTATACGACTAAATCGGGCTTTTCGGGAATAAGTCCCGGGTCATCCTCGTGATGAATGCTTATGCCTTCGCTGGCAAGCTGTTGCGTCACCCTGGATGATGTTTTGTCATAACCTGCAACTTGCATCCCCCTGCTATGAAAATAGCGGGCCAGGGCACTCATTCCTATACCGCCTATACCAAGGAAATACACTGCTTCTATGTGTTCCGGGTCTTTCATTTCTTTTCCACCAAATTTAATATATCATGCGCTATATCGTCTGTGGCATTATCTCGTGCAAATGTCCGAATATTTTTTTCCAGTTGTTCCCTTTTTGCGGGATTGTTAATAAGCGATTCCAGTTTTTCGGGGAATTCAATTGAGAATCGGTTATCCAAAATCATTTCAGCAGCATTTTTTTCGACCAGTTTCAGGGCATTTTTGCGCTGATGGTCTTCGGCTGCTATTGGCAGGGGCACAAATATACAAGCCTTGCCGGCGGAACTAAGCTCTGCAACTGATATGGCTCCCGCCCTGGCGATTACTACAGTGGCTATTTTATAAGCTTTTTCGATCGCATTGATAAAAATAAACGGCTTTATTAAATGGCTGCTGTTTTGGGATTCGATTAATGTCATAGCTTCATCATAAAAGTAACGGCCGGTTTGCCAGATTACCTGGTAGCCTTTGTTAACCAGGTAGTTGAAATTATTTTTTACCCCCCGGTTCAGACTTCGTGCACCCTGGCTGCCTCCCATACAGAAAATGACGGGTTTTTCGGGGTCCAAATCAAATGCGCGGAAGGCTTGTGCTTTGTCTATCTTGCTGTCCATAAGCTCGCTCCTTATGGGGTTCCCGGTAAGCCGAATCCGGGAGACCGGGAAAAAACGTTCCATGTCTTCATAGGCAGTGTATATCCGTTGTGCCTTTCTTGCCAACCATTTATTGGTTATACCGGGGTAAGAATTTTGTTCCTGTAAAAAAGTGGGAATGTTTTTGAGCTGGGCAATCTTCAGGACAGGCCCGCTGGCATAACCCCCAAACCCTACCACGCCATCGGGTTTGGTTGAATTGAGAATACTGACAGCCTTAAGAAGGCTTTTCATTAAAAGGAAAGGGAATTTCAGATTCTTGAAGGTCAGGCGGCGTTGCCATCCTGCGATAGGTAAGCCTACAATTTTATAGCCGGCACCGGGCACTTTTCCCATCTCCATTTTACCTTCGGCACCTACGAAAAGAATATCGGTATCCGGTCTGATATTTTTGATTTCATCAGCCACCGTAAGGGCGGGAATTATATGGCCACCCGTACCTCCGGCACAAAAGAGCAGTTTTATGGGCTTGTTTTTATTCATACGCCTCCGCTGTTTCGTTCTCGCTGTTTTTGTTTTGCTCGGCAGTGACAGCCTGTATGATTCCAATGGCGGTGAAAGTGACTAATACGGAGGTGCCTCCCTGGCTGATGGCCGGGAGGGTTTGTCCTGTAACCGGGAATAAGCCGACAGAAACCCCCATATTGATCATCGCCTGAAAGGATATGGCAAACCCGATTCCAAGCACCACAAGTTTGTTGAATGTCCTTTCGCTTTTCAGGAAAATCCTTATGCTACGGTATAAAAGTATGAGGTAGAGAAACATTAGTCCGGTAGCAATCAGGGAGCCATATTCCTCGATGATGATGGCATAGATAAAATCGTTATGAGCCTCGGGCAGAAAGTAGCGTTGGGTACTTTTACCCGGCAATTTCCCCAGCAATCCGCCGCCGGCAATAGCTATTTTGGATTGAGTGATTTGATAATTACCATCATTAACACGCTTGTCTTCATTAAGATAACTTTCTATTCGATTGTTCCATGTGCTAAAACGCCCGAAATCAGGATAGTTTCTGATAAGTTGATAGAGGCTTACTCCGAAAATAATCATAATAAACGCTATGGCGAAAATGTGGCGGAGTTTAGCCCTGCCCATAAATATCAAGACAAAATTGGTGAAAAAGATTAAAGCTGCAGTGGAAAAATCAACTATAAAAATCAGCGTTGAAAAGATAATCACAGGGATAATGAGCTTAAGAAAAGTGCCGTAGTCATCCAAATTGTTTTTGTGATAGGCTAATTGTGATGATGTATAAACGAGCAAAGCGATTTTAGCAACTTCGGAAAACTGAAATGAAATATTGACCACCGGTATTTCGGCCCAGCGGCTACCAACAATTAGATTAATGATAAGCATGGGGATAATTAGTACCAGGGTAACTGCGGCTATGATTTTAATGTATCTAACGGGGATTTTGTGGGTAATATAGGCAGCAATCCATCCAATAGCCAGAATGATAACCCTTCTGTAAAGAAAAAACTCCGTATCCCCGCCCAGTTTGGTAAAAGCCAAATCTCCTGTGGAGCTATATACCGCTGCCAGCGATAATATACTCATCAGGAAAAGGATCGTCCAAATGGCTTTATCCCCTTCAAAGCTCCATTTCAGTTTCTTCAATGCTGTCATATTATAAACCTTTTACTGCTGTTTTAAACCGGTTACCCCGGTCTTCGTAATTTTCGAACAAGTCAAAACTGGCACAAGCCGGCGAAAGCAGTATGATTTCGTCGTCTTCCGCCAGTTGATAGGCCCATCCTACGGC
>JAIPAH010000065.1 GCA_021740175.1 Bacteroidales bacterium | reverse complement strand
GAATGCATACCTGAGAGATAGTAATTGACGCCGAAATAGGTCATAATGATGGAGCCAAAACCTATAACCGAAGCCATATTAAACGTGAAACGGCTTTTTAACCCCGGCATCATCCGCATGTGGATTATAAATGCGTAGACAAGCACCGAAACCAATGCCCAGGTTTCTTTCGGGTCCCAGCCCCAATAACGTCCCCAGGATTCGTTAGCCCAGACGCCTCCCAGGAAAGTACCTATGGTTAACATATATAAACCGACCGTTAAGGTCATTTCATTGATGTGGGTTATCTGTTTGATTTTTTCATCAATGGTCTTTACGGTAGTTTCTGTCTTGAAAAGGTTAAGCAACAGGGTGATAAAGCCAAGCAATGCCCCCAGCCCGAAAAATCCATAGCTGGCCGTAATCACTGATACATGTATCGTTAGCCAGTAGGATTTTAATACAGGGACGAGATTCGTGATTTCAGGATCCATCCATGAGAGATGAGCGACCATCAGGATTATTGAAGAAAGGACGGCTGTTGCTGCCATAGTAATGGGGGAGCGCCTGACAAAGATTACCCCTGCCAGCATCGTGGCAAAGGCAATATAGATTAACGACTCGTAACCGTCGCTCCACGGAGCATGCCCCGAAAGATACCAGCGCCAGCCAAGGCCTAGGATGTGCAGCGCAAACATCAGACTTATCAAACTTGTGAAAATCAACACAGGCCATTTGAGATGGTAGCGGCTGAGAATACGGACAAAAAGAAGAATAAGCAAAATCATCCCCAAAAGCCCGTAGGCCTGTCCCAGCTTAAGAAAAATGTTGATGTTATTATACCAGATTTCAGCCTTACGTTTGGTCTTGGAAGGAATGAGTTCTTCTCCGTATTTAAGCTGGTAATTTTTAATTCCCTGGAGGTATTCATCGGCCTGTTCGTAATTGCCCGTTTTGTTACCGTCCAGGACCGCTGAAAGATAAAGCCCGAAAATGTTGCTGACAAATAATGAATCATCTTCCGGCAGATTCATATTATCTGCATTGGGCGTATACCATGATTGCTGCAAATCGCCGGGTTTGGGAAAGATTTTCAAAAATTGCCCTCTTGAGGCCATAAAGAAAATATTCACCCTTTCATCCACCTTGATCAATTCTTTATCGAACTGGTTTCTTGCTGCGGGCTTTTTACTATGGGCTTTTTCCACCTGCGAACGGATCATGTACTGCCCGTTTTCTTCATCTATAAAGTCGGTAAAAGCTGCGTAGTCGCCGTCAATGCCGAGCTGTTTTTTGAGAGCGTCGTGGCCGACCTTAATCATGGGCACCCGCTTCCACTTATCGGGTTGGCTGATGATGCCCAAAAATACCTGGTCGGAATGCAACCCCCTGAAAGAAGTTTTTCGTGTCACCTTCCTTACGATTTCATTGCCAAGAGTATTCATGGGCTCCACGCGGCCTTGCTTATCCTGTACTAGAATTTTCCCGAATTTCCTGGCATGGTCATAATCCACGGTCTTCAATCCTTCCTGGGCATGAGCATGAAAAGTTCCTGCGAAGGTAAGCATCCCCACAAGCATTAGGGTTTTTGCCGACCGGCTAATCTTGCTGTTATTCCTGGCCAACGCCTGGAAGCGACTGTTTTTATTAAATAATGAAGTAATCATTCCAATGGTCAATAAAATATAGCCGATATAGGTCACTATCGTCCCCGGCAGGTCATGATTGACCGATAGAATCGTCCCTTTTTCATCCTGGTCATAAGAAGATTGATAAAAGCGGTATCCCCGGTGCTTTAAAACATTATTCATGTAAATGCGGCGTGATTCTTTAATATTTTTTTCTTTATCGATGAGCACAACTTCACTTTCAAAGGAAGAGGGACTTTGAGAGCCGGGATATCTTTCCAGCATAAAATCCTTTAGCTTCAACGAAAACGGGAGCTCTTTCTTTTTCGCCCCATAGCTAAGGCCAATGCGGGTTCCATTGACGGTCAGCTTAGAGGGTTTCCCCGTTGCGCCCCGGTTACCTCGTACAATAACTTCTTTTTGGGTCTCCCCGGAAATTACATTAAAACGCAAGACATCGGCATATTTCTGTTCCTTTGTGTCGGCACTCTGAAAAGAAATTTTTGCTGTGGGATAGTATTCCTGGTAAGAGATTTGGGTTTGTTCCCCAATCCGGTAAAGCTTGCCTTTTTTGAAAGGTATTTTGGATTGGGGTTCAAACTTTTGCTGGTTTCCTTCCATGTCAATTATGGAAACCGTATCAGGAGCTTTAAGGAAAAGGTTTTGGTTGCTGCCTGTTTGAAAATCGAAAGTTTCTTTATTACCGGTGTTTAAACCAAACCGGTAACCATCGGTATTCCGGCTTTCTTCATCCCTTACATAGGTGAGTTGTTTGTTCTTGTTTCGGATGATTTGAAAAGTAAGCACAGGCGAACCTTCCCTCGAGCGAATCAATGATTCGGTGGCATTGGGGATATAATCCGTTAAACGAATACGGTAATCGTTGTTACCAAAATCATAATTTTCATTAAAATCATTGGAAAGACCATCGGCAAAAGTCACCTCCTCGGAGATTTGTTTGGTGGATTGTCCGTCATCAAGGTTCACTTTGAGATAAGAATCATAGGTTCGTACCACATTTGATTTCTCATTTTCGCGAATGTGCATGGAGCCTTCAAATCCTAAGTAACGCGTGATAGCTGCTCCAATCAGAATGATGATAAAAGCTAAATGAAAAAGAAAAATGGTGAACTTGCTTTTTTTGAATAAACGGTTAATCACAAAATTACCGATGAGATTCAGGGTAAGCAGCAGTAGCAGAATCTCAAACCATAGGGTATCATAAACCAGCGCCTGTGCTGTGGCAGTACTGTAATCATTCTCAATAAAAGTAGCTACACCTATAGCCAAGGCAAAGATGAGGATCAATATCCCCATAAGCTTAATGGAAAACAAAAAGTTACCGGTTTTTTTCAACATAAAAAATTATCTTTATTAAATCTATATAAAATAATATATTTGTTGTATACGGAATTCAAACAACATTTTTGTGGAGTTAGTTCATATTATAATAATGTTAATTTAGTGTTAAAGCTAATTTTAAAAGCATAACTTCAATAAAAATATGTGTCTTATTAAAAAAATACTTAATTATGAAACATTTATACAAATTATCATTGATTCTTGTTGCCATAGCAACGTATGCATTTTTAACCTACGGCATCGAGCGTAGTACCGGCTCACCCGGTGGAAAGACCGGTTCGCCCGGCGATAACGGAGCAACTTGTACAGATTGCCACTCCGGAGAAGCCACACAACAGGACGGCTTAATCAGTAGCGACATTCCGGAAAACGGTTTTGTCCCCGGAGAAACCTACACCATTACGGCTGAAATCTCCGATGATGAAGCCGAATTAATCGGGTTCGAACTGACCGCTGAAGACAATCTTGAGAATAAGGTAGGGGATTTTACAATCACCAATAATACCGAAACCCAATTTACCAACAGCGAACAGGCAGTAACCCATACTTCCGATGGGATAGAACCCTCCGGCAACTCCAACGACTGGTCATTTGATTGGACGGCACCGGAAGAACCGGAAAGCGCAGTTACCTTCTATGCAGCTTTTAACGCTGCCAATGGAAATGGAGGAACATCAGGTGATGATATCTATACCTCGGAAATGACAGTTCAAATCAATAATGTGGGTATAGCTGAGAAAGAATCGATCACTAAAATGTATCCCAATCCTGCGAAGGAATATTTGAAAGTGGAATTCAAGCAAGCTACATCCCGTGAGGTAGAAATTTTAAATACCCAAGGGGCTGTAGTAAAATCATTAACGTCCACGGAAGAAAAAATTACGATCCCGTTGCAAGGCCTTAAGACAGGGGTTTACTTTTTAAAAGAGGGTAATACTTCTTTAAAAAGATTCGTAGTGATGTAAAAAAAACTATCCCGAATAATTGCCGGTCATCACGAGAAAGAATGACCGGCAATTTTTTTATGTCCTGAAATATTCACTATCCGCCTGGAAAAAATCCATCAACATTCATCGCAGTTAAGGCTTTTGTTATACATGTGCATCGCTCTTTTACTCATGCCCATACTGGAAAAGCCTCCGTCATGATAGAGATTTTGCATGGTTACTTTTCGTGTCAGGTCGGAGAAGAGTGTGATGCAATAATCGGCCAAATCATCGGCAGAAGCATTTCCTAGGGGAGACATCCGCGATGTAAAATCCAACAGCCCTTCAAAACCTTTCACTCCGCTACCTGCTGTGGTGGGGGTGGGGGATTGGGAGATCGTATTAATGCGAACATTTTTTTCCCTGCCATATATATAACCAAAGCTCCTGGCTATGGATTCAAGTAATGCTTTAGCTTCAGCCATGTCATTGTATTCGTAAAGGGTGCGCTGAGCAGCTATGTAGGAGAGAGCAACGATAGAACTCCATTCGTTCAGGGCATCCATTTTTTTGGCCGTCTGTATAATCTTATGGAATGAAATGCCAGAGATATTTATAGTTTGAATGAATTTTTCATAGTCAATATCGTCGTAGGGCACCTTTTTTCTCACATTCGGGGACATGCCTATGGAATGAAGAATAAAGTCAAATTTGCCCCCAAACTGCTCCATAGCCTGTTCATAGACATTCTTTATGTCTTCCGCTTTCGTAGCATCGGCAGCAATTACTTTTGTATTCAATTGCCGGGCAAGCTCATCGACATTTCCCATACGCAGGGCAACGGCAGTATTGGAGAGAATAACCTCCGCACCTTCATCATGTGCTCGACTTGCAATTTTCCAAGCCATGGAACTTTCATTCAAAGCCCCGAAAACGATTCCTTTTTTCCCTTTGAGTAAATTATATGCCATATCCCTGTTTATTTGATTTCCAATAATTAATTTTCTAACATCTCTTTAGCCGTTTGTATAGCGGCGTTCGTCACCCTCTCGTCGCTCAGCATCTTGGCAAGTTCCTGCACCTGCTCTTCCCTTGACAACCTGCGAATATGGGAAAATGTTTTATCATTATCCGAATCTTTATAGACAAATAAATGATCATTGCTTTTGCTAGCTATCTGGGGAAGGTGAGTAATGGCAATCACCTGCATTTCAGCAGCCATCTTTTTCAGGATGTCCCCGACTTTTCCTGCAATATCTCCCGAAACACCGCTGTCTATCTCATCAAAAATTATGGTAGGCAATAAGGTTTTCTTGGCAATGAGGGATTTTATAGCCAGCATCAGGCGGGATAATTCACCGCCGGAGGCGATTTTACTAATCTCTTGCTTGGGTATACCTTTATTGGCGGTGAATAGAAAAGTAATTTTATCCAGACCTTCTGGGTTGAAAGCGCTGAGTTTTTCCTGCTTGACCTGAAATCCGGCATCGGACATTCCCAATTGGGTGAGGGTGTGCTGTATTTCCGTTTCAATTTTGGGTATGCTTTCTTTCCGGTTTGCCGAAAGCTTCCCGGCCATGTCATTGAGCTTTTGCTGCATATCCCGGATTTCATGCCGGGTTTTTTCTATTTGATTTTCCAGGGAGGAGATACCGGTGAGCTTTTGCTCCAATTCCTGTTTTTTTTCGATAAGCTCTTCTACGGTGCTGACCCTGTGCTTATGTTCAAGTTCGTAGATAGTATTCAGTCGTTCATTTAATTCTTCCGTCCTTGAAGGATTGTAGGTGATCTCTTCCGCCAGATTGGACATTTCACCTGCCAGGTCTTCCAGCTCAATTATAGTACTATTCAAACGTTCTAAAAGGGAGGATATTTTCTGATGATGGGTGGATGATTGCTCCAGCTTGCTATGGATATTTTGAAGCTGCGCAGTGATATTCATATCGGAAGAAGATATGCTTTCGTAGCCTTCCAGCAAGCTCGATTTGATGGATTCGGCATGATTCTGTAGCTCCAGTTCATTCTCAATTTCCTGCTGCTCTCCCTGTTTTAAATCCGCTTTCTCCAGTTCATCGAACAGAAACTGGTAATAATCCTGGTCGGATTTAGCCTGGCGTTCCTTTTCTTCTAATTCCTTAAGTTCGGTTTGTTTGCGCCGGTATTCCGTGTAAGTTTTGCGATAATCCGCAAGCAAATCATTGTGGCCGGCAAAATTATCTACAACGGCCATCTGCACATCCGATTTATTGAGCGTGAGTGTACGATTCTGCGAGTGGATGTCAACCAATGTCTCACCGATTTCCTTCATCAGGGGTAATTTTACCGGCGTATCGTTGATAAAAGCTCTGGACTTTCCCTGGCGGCTAATTTCACGGCGCAGGATAAGGACATCGTCATAATCAAGTTCGTACAGGTCAAAAAAATCTTTTAATTGGTAGGATGAAATATCGAAGTGTCCTTCTACAACGCATTTTCGTGAGGCATCATTGAGAACGTTCGTTTCAGCCCGGTTTCCCAGTATCAATGACATAGCCCCTAACAGGATGGATTTACCGGCACCTGTTTCTCCCGTTATGGTTGTAAAACCTTGGTTAAGGTCAATATCCAGTTGTTTGATTAAGGCATAATTCTCAATTGATAGATGCAAAAGCATAGCCTGAAGTTTTTTTACCTTAACAAAAGTATAAAAATATATTTACCGGGTTTACCCTCAGCGTTATTGTTATTAACGACCTGTTATAAAAGCTAGCGGGTAAGCTTTATCAATTTTCCTGCTTGATTTGATCGTACGTGCTGGAATTTGCAGGATCCAGTTCTTTCAGGATTTCAACGGCCTTGTTTTTCTGCATGCTGGAGGCTTTTTTATAAATGTTGACCAGCTCATCCGTTTTGGCCTCAATAAAAAGTTTTAGTATAAACAAGTCGGGGCGTTGTTCGTTGACACGCTTCAGGAGCTCGAGCGCTTCAGTTATTTTGGAACGTCCCATTTCGAGATTATCCTGCATTTTATCCAATCCTTTACGGTGATAGAGATAAGAAGCTTCTCGTACGCCGGCATAACTGTTGTTCAAATAGTTTTCAATAAGCCAGTAACGGTTTTTTCGGCTTTCAAAAGACTTCCATCCTTTGTAGTTTGAGCTTTGCGCAAGGCTCAAAATGTTATTGGCTTTTTCGAAGTAAGGGGTTCCTCCAAACTTTTTGAAACTATCAAAATCCAATCCTATTATAAAATAGGCATAATATCCCAATAGGGAAGCAAGGTTAGAAGTGAAAGCATTCTCATTAAATTCAATGGGTTTTTGTTCGACGTAAGTAAACTTAATATTTTTATCTACCCAGTTAAAAAGGGGCGTATTATAGGAGGTGTTGAATACAGGTCGGCGAATAGCAATATTAAGCTTCCCTGTAAACTCATCGGGCCGGTTCCACTCGGTAATCGTGAAAAGAAGGGTGCATTCGATGCGCTCACCAACCTTAAAGGATTGATTGGTAAAGCTTGTAGTGTTCATGAATTCAAAAATAGTCTTCTGCAGGTTTTCAAAGACCTGCTTATTTGTCCCTTCCACCTGGCGTGAATTTACCCTGACATTACAATCCAGTTCCTGGCTTTTGGATAATTGGGCGAGAAAAAGAAACAAGATTACAACAATCCCGTATTTTATTTTCATGATCGAAAAATTTTTGATGCCACTTCATCCACTATATCGGCAGCGACTTCCGTTTTGGTTTTTATGTCAAATGTCTTGGTTTCACCATCGGGGCTTAAAATTTTAACCCTATTAGTATCGCTGTCGAAACCTGCTCCTTTTTCAGAAGCCGGATTTAAAACGAGTAAATCGGCATTTTTATTTTGGAGTTTTGTACGGGCATTTTTTTCGTGCTCATGGGTCTCGAGTGCAAAACCAACGAGAAACTGCTTTTTCTTTTTTTGCCCCAATTCTTTAAGAATATCTTTTGTAGGAGCAAGCGTGATTTGCTGCGATTGTTCCTTTTTCTTTAGTTTTTCAGCGGCAGGTTCTTTTACGGTATAATCGGCAACAGCGGCAGCCATCACCACGATGTCGGTATTGTCAAATTTTTCATTGACAGCCTTATGCATTTCATCGGCAGAAGTTACCCGGTGATGCCGGATATTCGGATTTGATGGTTTTAACGATGAAGGGCCTGATATCAGTTGCACCTCAGCTCCTTCATCGGCAAACGTCTCGGCGATAGCAAAGCCCATTCTCCCGGAGGAATGGTTGCTGATAAAACGGACGGCATCAATGCTTTCGTAGGTAGGCCCTGCGGTGACTATAACTTTTTTGTCAGCGAAGCGCTTCTTCTTCAAAAAAAAATCTACCACCCGCTCAAGGATTTGTGATGGTTCTTCCATCCTTCCGGCGCCGACCAAACCGCTGGCCAATTCGCCTTCCTGCGGCTGAATAAGGATATTGTTGCGATCGACCAGCTTTTTTACGTTATCCTGTGTGCTGACATGCTTATACATATCCATATCCATGGCAGGAGCAAACATCACAGGGCAGGCAGCTGCCAGGTAAGTGGTTACCACCAGGTTATCGGCTATTCCATATACTATTTTGGCAAGGGTATTCGCCGTTAGAGGAGCTATAATGTAAAGATCAGCCCAATTTCCCATCTCCACATGGCTGTCCCATGCACCGGTGGAAGGGTCGTAGGGCTGGCTGTGTACCGGGTGGTTCGAAACTGTCGAGAGCACCAGCGGCGTTACAAAATCTTTGGCTACATTAGTCATGACAACATGTACATCAGCACCTTCTTTGACCAGGTAACGCACAAGGTAAGGGATTTTATAAGCAGCAATACTGCCGGTTATCCCGAGCAGTATTTTTTTGCCCTGCAGTCTCATGAAACAAAATGTTTATTTTTTATTTTCTTCTCTTGCCGGATTACGGAAATATATTTTTCCTTCCAGGTATTCCTGAACAGCTAGCAAGGTAGGTTTCGGCAGCTTCTCGTAGAAACGGGCTATTTCAATTTGTTCCCGGTTTTCAAAAACTTCTTCCAGGTTATCGCTGGGCGTGGCAAAGTCTTCGATTTTTTGGTTCAATTCTTCTTTAATATCCAGCCCGATTTGATTAGCCCTTTTCGATAGCACAACGGCTGTTTCGTAAATATTATTCGTGCCTTGGGAAAAGGCCTCTACATCCTTGGTTACTGCTTCCGACGGTGCTTTTATCTTTTTATAGTCCATGAGTATCTTAATTTTTTTGCAAAGATAATGTTTTCTAAAATTTAATTAGATAAAAAACTGGTTGCTTGTTGATACATATCCTTAGCTTTCTCCTTGTATTTTGATTCAGGATAGTAGTTCATCAATTTGTCATAAGCCTCAAGCGTCTCCTGGTACCGTTCCATCTGTTTGGAAGCTATGCTTTTCTTAGCATAAATATATTTTGCTTTCAGTATTTTAAAAAGAGCTTCCTCCCTGTACCGGGTATCGGGATATTTTTCCAGGAGATTTTCATAAGCAACTACAGCTGCATTATATTTCTCCATATCAAAATACAATTCTGCTTTTTCGAAAGCCTTTTTTTCCAGCTTACCCCGAAGTTCATCAATTAAGTTATTGACTCTATCTATCCGTTCACTTTCAGGGTATTGGTTAGCAAAAGCTTGGAGTTGTTCTATGGCCTTTCTGGTTTTGGACTGGTCCAAACTGTATCGGGGGGATTGGAGATATTTGCAATAGGCGGCCATAAATTGAGTTTCTTCAGCGCGATCCGTATTTGGGAATTTTTTAGCATATTTTTGAAAATAGTAGCTAGCCATTACGTAATCTTCCTGGTTATAATAGCTGTAAGCGTAGTAGTAAAATAAATCTTTAGCTTCTTCTTTACCCCTGTATATGGGTATCACTTGGTCGAAAAGCTGCAAAGCCCTGTAATAATCGCCCTTTTCATAAAGATCTACGGCTTTTTCATACTTCTTTTCATAATTGTCACTTTTAAGTAACTTTTGGTAATCACTGCACCCAAATAAAAGGGCCGTGCTTAGCAGAATTGAAATAATTGTCCATTTACGAATCATGCGGCAAAAATAGAATAAATGAGAAGATTAAAAAATATCAAGCTCAATTATATTCCGTACCGATAAAACCTTTTAACAATAATTAACAGCGTATATTGTTTTATTTATGGAGGCGAGAAAAGTTTATTACTTTTGTTGAACGTATTTGTAGGACCTGCTATTTAAACTTTTTATTATGAAGAACCTGTTAATCATCATATTGGTGGCTCTCCTGGTGGGTGGATTATATGTAACGAATCCCGGAGAAAAAGAGTTTGTCAATTATATCACTAATGATATTGAGCAAAACAAGGACGGCACCGGACTGGAGAAAATGCTTGAATCCCTGTTTTCACGACCTATTGCTAAGTTCTTGTCTAACCATACCGAAATAAATGATTATCAATTGTTCTCTGTTTATCGTATGGAGATTGGCAGTTATAAGCGAACTTACCTGGGTGTTTTTGACACCTTTTTTGAGATTAAACGGTCAGAGGAATAGGGGGATTGAAAATATTATCCGGCCAAGTACCTTAATTCTTGGGTATAGGAATTGATTTTTCAAGCTTCCGCGCGCCTATGGCGCGTGGTAAATGGTCTTGGCGTTTGTAACGCCCACATCATAGCTTCTTGAGTGCCGTAAAAAAAAATAGCGTTTTGTAAGGGCGTCATAGACGCCAAGATAATCCGCACGCGAAAAAAATTCGCGCGCGAGCACAGAGCTCAGGGAAAGCATTGACAGGTTATATACTATGGCTTTTGAGTGAGAAAAAGATATAAAATCATGCTTTCGTTTCACATTTATAAAAAATCTCTGAAAGTTTAGTTATAATAGAGATTTTCATTAAGCTGAAGGGCTTTTTTATTGACTTCACGAAGGATCTTAATCTTATTCTTTAAAAAGATACGTCTTTTTTCTGGCCCTTCAAGGCTAATAAAGCGAATCTTTTCATCTTCGGTTAAAGGAAGAAACTTAGCGATGTTCCACAGGTCAGTCATTTTGCTGGTATCTTTAAAGGGTTTGAATGATGCCTTCAATTCGTCAAAATAACATTGGAATTCCTTCAGGAGATCTTCACAACTTTTAGCATGTTTATCATCCAGCCATTCCACCAGGCCGGAATCGTACATACGATCGCCTTGATAGGGAAGGAATTTGTGGAGTCTAAATGTGTTCCGGCCTTCAATAATAATATCCATTTCTCCTGTTTCCGGGTTAAAAGAAGTGGTTTTTATGACTTTCACATAGCCTCCGTACTTGTAAAGGTGATCGGCTTTCACGAAAGGAATACCGAAAAACCCGTCCATGTTTTGTATATCGCGCATAAGTTGCTGATACCGCTGTTCAAAAACATGAAGTTTTTGCTTTTCACCGGGTAAAACAGCTATGCTCAAAGGAAATATGGGTATTATATCGTGTTTCAATTTATCTTCATTAATATTTAACCAAAATAACACAGCCTTTATGGTTTTGTTTTTGAAAATTTGGCTGATGTTAACTGCTTAGCAAAAGTATTCGAGGAATATTTAATGAAATGTTAATAATTTTTATATTTAAATAAAACTTAATTAAAATAGCTCTTAATGTTAAAAATATATTAAAAATAAAATATTGTATATGAATGTTTTAAGCCTGTTGTATTTTTGTGTAAAATCAAAAATAGTATAGGAATTATGAAAAAATGGAAAATTTATTTTTTAGGTTTACTGTTGGTAGGTTTTGCTACTTCATGTGAAAATGACGATAATGGAGATAATAACGTTGAGGAACCTTATGAAGCTACGCAAGCTGACCTGGATGGTTCAACAAATCCAGTGGACTTAGGGGTTACCGGAACTCCGTATGGAGAAGATGTAACAGTGGCCCATAACGGTCAGCCTATCAGTCCCGATTCAACCATCAGGGATATATATACCGGGCTCGGTGATGTTTCTGATGAGATTCAAAAGGGCACGGTTTTTACCAAACATACTTTTATGAAAAATCCTGATGGTACGAAAGGAGAGTTGGCTGTTACGTTTGCTATGATAAAACGGGAAGCGGATTACTATCCCGAAGGTGGTGATTGGGAATACGTAGTAATGCCCAACGATGGTTCGACGGATTACGATGAGCACCCCAACGGTGTTTTACCCGATGCCGAATCGGATAGTCGCGGCCGGTTGGCTAATTGTGCCTCATGTCATGCCAGTGCTGATGGGAATAATTTCCTGTTCACCAAATAGTAAAAAATTTTTTGCATGAAAATTTCAAGAGGGCTTATTCTTTTATATTAATAATTCAGTGAATGCCACCTTGTAAATGCAAACCTAAAAAGAAAAAAACCCGGAAATAATACGATTTATCTCCGGGTTTTTATTTTATCAATCGTTCAGGGTATGGATAACCAACCCGCTTCGAAGTTTGGGTTCGAACCAGGTGGTTTTGGGTGGCATGATTTCCCCGGAATCAGCGATATCTATCAATTGTTGCATCTGAACGGGGTAAAGGGCGAATGCCACGGCCATCTCACCGCTATCTACCCTGCGTTTTAATTCGCCCAAACCACGAATACCACCGATGAATTCGATACGCTTCGAACGACGCAAGTCGGTGATATTGAAAAGCTTCTCCAACACATACTTGGATAAAATGGTAACGTCAAGTACTCCTATCGGGTCATTGTCATCATAGGTGTGATCTTTAGCCCCAAGTGAATACCATTTTCCGTCGATATACATACTAAACTCATGCATCCGGGAAGGACGGTAGATTTCTGCCCCTTCCTCTTTTACATTGAAGTCTTTCTGAAGTTTTTCCAGCAAATCTTCCTTTGTCATCCCATTCAAATCTTTGATTACCCGGTTGTAATCAAGAATATGGAGCTGGTTGTCAGGAAAATGCACTGCCAGAAAATAATTATAGGATTCGTCCCCTGTATGATTAGGGTTATTATCCCGCTTTTCTTTCCCGACGAGGGCCGCGGCGGCTGTGCGATGGTGACCGTCAGCAACGTAGGTGTATGGTACCTTCGTTTGGAAAAGTTGCTCTAATTGTTGAATGGTATTGTTATCTTCAATCACCCAAAAATGATGACCAAAACCATCATCCGCCACAAAATCGTATTCAGGGTCTTTACTTTCGACAACGTCCTGGATGATGCGATCGATTTCATCTACTGCCGGATAGGTGAAAAACACCGGCTCCATGTTCGCATCATTGATTTTGACGTGCTCCATACGATCCCGTTCCTTATCGGGACGGGTTAACTCGTGTTTTTTAATGACCCCGTTAAGGTAATCATCCACCGCAGCGGCTCCTACAAGACCATATTGGGTTTTACCATTCATGGTTTGGGCATAAATATAATATTTAGGCTTTTCATCATACTGCAGCCAGCCTTTTTGCTGGAATTTTTTGAAATTCTCAACAGCTTTATCATATACCTCTTTAGAGTGAATATCGGTTTCCTCCGGAAGATCGATTTCTGACCTTGTGATATGAAGCAATGATTTGTCATTACCCTCAGCCATTTTCCGGGCTTCTTCGGTATTCATCACATCATAAGGCAGACATGCTACTTGCTCCGCATATTCTTTCGGAGGCCGTAGGCCTTTGAACGGTTTGATTATTGCCATGTTTCTCGTTTTTAATTCACTTTAAATGTTGTATCTCCTTTTTTAAAGAAATTTACGATCTGGTTAGCAGCTGCCAGTCCGGCATTAATGTTAGCCTCACGAGTTTGGGCGCCCATCTTCTTGGGCGTGAAATAATACCGGCCTTCGTATTTTTCCGCTATCTTATCCTTGCAATCCGGGGCAATATCCGATATGTAAGTGAAATCCTCCCGGCTGCCCATAACCTTCAGCAACTCCTCTTCGTTGATAATCTCTTTGCGGGCGGTGTTTACCAATACGGCATTTTCCGGCATCTTGCTCAGAAGGTCATAACCTATCGACCCTTTCGTTTTGTCATTGGCCGGAATGTGGAGAGAAACATATTGGTTGTTGGCATAAAGCTCTTCCACACTGTTATAAACCTTCAGCCCGTCTTTGGTGATTTCATTTTTATCGATAAACGGATCGTAGGCACTTACATGCATACCAAAACCTTTGGCAATGTTGGCAACCAGGCGGCCGACATTACCATATGCATGGATGCCCAGCGTTTTGTTGCGAAGTTCGGTACCCGGCTTGCCGTTAAACTGTCCGCGAGCCTGGTAAACCATCATGCCTAATGCCAGTTCGGCCACAGCATTGGCATTCTGACCCGGTGTGTTCATCACGGTGATGCCTTTCTCCGTACAGGCATCCAAGTCAACATTGTCATAACCGGCACCGGCTCTGACGACAATCTTAAGGTTAGCAGCGGCTTCAACCACTTCACGTGTTACTTTATCGCTGCGAACAATCAGGGCATCAATGTCTTTTACGGCATTAACCAATTCAGATTGTTCTTCATATTTCTCGAATATCTCCACCGAAAAACCTGCATTATCAACGATTTCCTTCATTTGAGGTATTGCTGCAGGGTCAAAGGGTTTTTTGGTTGCTACGAGTATTTTTTTCATAATTCCAATCTTTTTTTAGGCTTTTTGTTTTTCAAATTCCTTCATAATATCAATGAGTGCTTCCACACTCTCTTTTGGTAAAGCGTTGTAATTGGATGCGCGGAATCCGCCGACAGAGCGGTGTCCTTTTATACCAACGAATCCTTTGGATGTAGCAAAGTCAAAGAATTCTTTCTCCAGGTCTTGGTATTCTTCGTTCATAACAAAGCAGATATTCATCCTGGAGCGGTCTTCTTTAGCCACCGTACCTTTGAAAAGCTTATTACGCTCTATCTCACTGTAAAGCATATCCGCTTTTTCTTTAGCTCTTTTTTCCATGCCTTTTACACCACCATTTTCTTTAATCCACTTAAGGGTTTGCAATAGGGTGTATATCGGAACAACCGGCGGGGTATGGAAAAGCGAATCTTTTTCGATGTGGGTGTTGTAATCCAGTAATGTGGGGATTTTTCGATCCACTTTCCCCAAGATATCCTCTCTGACGATAACGAAGGTGACGCCGGCCGGAGCGAGGTTTTTCTGGGCGCCTCCATAAATGATTCCGTATTTCGATACATCTACCGGGCGACTCATGAAATCGGATGACATATCGGCAACTACCGGCATGTTGAAGTCAAAATCCTGGCGAAGTTCCGTGCCAAAAATGGTGTTGTTCGTAGTAATATGAACATAATCCGCATCCGAAGGTACTTCTTTTTCCCATCCCTTAGGGAGGGAATAGTAGTCATCATTTTTAATGTCTTTTACTTCACCGAAAAATTTGGCTTCTTTAATGGCTTTTTTTGCCCAGTTGCCGGTATTAAGGTAAGCCGCTTTCTTGTTCATGAGGTTGTAAGGAACCATGGCAAACTGAAGGCTGGCACCACCCCCCAAAAACAAGACATGATACCCTTCGGGAATCTCAAGAAGGTCTTTCATTAGTTGCTGGGCTTCCTTGATGATAGCATCAAATTCTTTGCTGCGATGGGAAACTGAAGCCAAAGATAAACCGGTTCCGTCCAAATCTTTGATGGCTTCTGCTGTTTTGTCCAATGCTTGTTGGGGCAGGATAGATGGCCCTGCGTTAAAATTATGCTTTTTCATATTCTACCTTTTTTGTTTGTAATTGTTTTTTATGTCACAAGGCAAAGGTAGGATAATTAAAAAATATATCAGAATGTATAACAATAATTTTGAATCGATTTTATTTACTATTGGGAAATAAATCAAAATTCGGCTCTGCTTGGCCTTCTTCCCCGGTTTGTTCGGAGAGAATTACCAGATTTTCTACAAAAAACCATCGTCCGTTTTTAAAACGAAACCCCTGCATTTTTTCTGAAAGGGGTACATAGTACCGATAATCACCTTCAAACATAGGTTGGATCGGGTCAAGTTTGTTAAAGAAAATCAGCTTTTGTTTGACTTGCTCGGTGTGGTAACCTTCCATTAGCCGGTTTTCAATGGGTTTTTTTATCTCCCGGAGTATGCGATCATATTTAAGCGAAATGGCTACATCGTTGGAATATTTTAAGATAACGCGCCGGGCTGAATCATTATAATTTGAAAAAACTTTTTTTCCGAATACCGGGGTACCCTCCTCATCAAAATGAAGGATTTCAATTACTTTTTGATTCATTTGATCGTGGTAGCCATTCCATCCGAGCAGGGTGATAAAATCATCCCGGGCGACTAAATCATAGTAAAGGGCTCCATACCATTGCCGCGGGTTTAAAGTCGTATTTTCTGGTTTTTCTATTTCTTTATGGTGATCCTGCAGCTTTTTAATCTTCCAGGAGGAATCGGCCGGATGGAAATATTGCAAATATCCGTAAAACTTATAAGCTCCGTTATCAAAGGGATATTGCCAGGTGATGATGCGAGCGGAAGTGTCGGGGGTATATAACACCGATAAATTGCGAATAGAGTCAAGGGCTGGTAAGGAATCGGGTTGAGCCCTTAATAACGAATCAAGGCGGGTTTTGAATTCGCTATGCACGGGTAGGCGCATGCTATCCGGCTTGCGCGAAAGCACTTCCTCACCCATTCTCGCTAAGCGGTATATCGTGCTATCCTGGCTATGCACCGAAAGCCCGAGAATTAATAACAGGGTTAACACAAAAATATTTCTCATATTTTTTTCTTTTTACAACGGCAACCTGCCCCGATTCTTATATTTTTAGATAAAAATCGTTGAGATGTTCAAATAAATACTTATCAATGATGGTTGATTGGTTTTTAAGGCTATTGATGGCTTTTCATCAGGGAGAGAAGATATTTTTCCATACCAAAAAATGCCCCAAATCCCATGATGACAACAAAAAAAATCATTATTCTTTGGAGACCGTCCAATAAGGTTTCCCTTTTGCATACTTCTGGGGAAGAAACCATCAAAAAGGCCGGCTATCCAGAAACCTTATCCGTTTCAAGAAACCTTAGTAGACAATCCGCACTATCCGACAACCTCAACCTTATTAGCTTATTTTCTCGCTCACATGCATTTTTTTTCGCATGGAATAAAATATCGCCTTTTTTTCCGTCCTTGTGATGGCTTATCTGAAATAAG